>DATAPK010000098.1:0-6254 GCA_036265245.1 Tepidisphaeraceae bacterium
ATGTGGCGCGGCGGAAGATCGGGTTCCACATGCGGAACTGGATTATCTGGCATTACACGTTTGGGCAGCAGACCAAGAAGATGTTTGCCAAGAGCCATACGCACATTTTGTATTTCACGAAAGAAAAGCCGGACAACGGGATGACGAATCTGACGTTTAACGCGGACGCGGTTCGGGTGGCGAGCGCGCGGCAGACGACTTACAAGGATACGCGTGCGAATCCGAAGGGGAAGTTGCCGGATGATGTGTGGTATCTGCGGCCGCAGGAGGCGGAGGAAGCGCAGAGTGGGATGTTCGATCCGGAAAGCGATACATGGAATGTGAGCCGGGTGTGCGGGACGTTTAAGGAACGTGAGGGGTGGCATGGGTGCCAGATGCCGATGGGTGTGCTGAATCGGATTATCGCAGCGTCGAGCAATCCTGATGATGTGGTGCTCGATCCGTTTAATGGTTCGGGGACGACGGTTGTGGCGGCGGCGCTGATGGGGCGGAAATATGTCGGGATCGATCAATCGAAAGAATATGTAGGCTACGCGCAGAAGCGGATGGAGCATACGCTGTCGGCGATGAAGGAGCAGTCTTCGGCGAAGAATAAAGTGATTTCGATTGATGTGGTGACGGATGCGAAGCGGGCGTCGAAGGTGAAGACGGAGACGGATGCGTTTGGCAGGCCAAGAGTTGCGCGGCGCAAGGCGGCGAAGTCGGCGTAGATATTTAAATGCCGGGAGGCAAAAATGATTCGGCGATGGGTCACGGCTCTTTTGTTGGCGTCGTCGTCGGTTGTTCTTGGTGCTCCTTCCACTCAGCCATCCACTCCGGTTGAGATTAAAATCGATTCATCCAAAAAACTGGGCAAGTTGCTTCCAGTCTGGCGATTTTTCGGCGCGGATGAGCCGAACTATGCGTATATGAAGGATGGGGAGAAGCTCATTGGGGAGTTGGGGGAGCTTTCGCATGGGAATGTTTATTTTCGCACGCACAATCTGCTTTGCACGGGTGATGGATCGCCGGCGTTGAAGTGGGGATCGACGAATGCTTATACGGAAAATTCGAGCGGCAAGGCAGTTTACGATTGGACGATCACGGATCGGATTTTTGATACATATCTGAAGCATGGCGTGCGGCCTTATGTGCAGATTGGGTTTATGCCGCAGGCGTTGTCGCCGAAACCGGAGCCTTATCAGCATCATTGGAGGCCGGGGGATCAATACGCGACGATTTTGGGGGGTTGGGCGTATCCGCCGACGGATTATGATAAGTGGCGAGAGCTGGTGCATCAGTGGGTGCTGCATTGCGTGGATAAATATGGGAAGGCGGAGGTGGAGCAGTGGTATTGGGAGTTGTGGAACGAGCCGAACATCATGTACTGGCAGGGAACGCCGGCGGAATATCAGAAGCTTTATGATTACACGGTGGATGGGGTGAGAAGTGCGTTGCCGACGGCGCGTGTGGGGGGGCCGGAGGTGGCGGGCGGGGGAAGTAGAGGGGGAATCAAGTTTCAGCAGGATTTTCTGGAGCATTGCCTGCGAGGGACGAATTACGCGACGGGAAAGACTGGCACGCCGATCGATTTTATTTCGTTTCACGCCAAGGGTTCGCCGAAGTTTGTCGATGGGCACGTGCAGATGGGGATCAGCAACCAGTTGAATGACATTGATAAGGGGTTTGCGACGGTGGCGGGGTTTCCGGAGTTGAAGAATACGCCGATTGTGATTGGGGAATCGGACCCGGATGGATGCGCGGCGTGCTCAGCGGAGGAGTATCCGCAGAATAATTATCGCAACAGCACGCACTACGCTTCCTACACGGCGGCGACGTTTGGGCGGGAGCAGGACATTGCCGAACATCGGGGCGTTAACTTTCTAGGGGCGTTGACGTGGGCGTTTGAGTTTGAAGATCATCCGATTTATGGCGGGTTTCGGACGCTGGCGACGGATGGCGTGCCGCTGGCGGTGCTGAATGTGTTTCGGATGTTCAGCCACATGTCGGGAGACCGAATTTCGGCGGAGAGTTCAGGGACGATTCCACTGGGGACGATCATCAGCCGGGGCGTGCGCGGCGAGCCGGATGTTTCGGCCCTGGCGTCGATGGATGATCGGAAGCTGTGCGTGATGGTTTGGAATTATCATGACGATGAAGTGCCCGGGCCGGACGCGGATGTGACGTTGTCGATCGGCAATCTGCCGACGGAGAAAATCCAGTTGACGCATTACCGGATTGATGAGGATCACAGCAACGCGTTTACGGAATGGAAGAAAATGGGGTCGCCGGCAACACCGTCGGCGGAGCAATATCAACAATTGATGAAAGCTTCGGCGCTTCAGACGCTGGGAGAAAAGCAGGCCATCCCCCCCACCGGCGGTAATGCAAGTGTGCATTTTTCTTTGCCGCGGCAGGGAGTCTCGCTGCTGGTTTTTACTTGGTAAAATGCGAGTGTGAATAGAACCACGAAGACACGAAAGCACGAAGAATTTCGCGGCCATCATTCCTTTTTGCTTTTTGTATTTCTTCGTGGCTTCGTCGCTTCGTGTTTTATTTTTGGTGCATCAGCAGCGACGCTGACCGTCGATCAGGTGAATCCTTCAACTACGCCGCGGGTTTTTAAGACGATTTCGGAAGCGGAAGAGGCGGCGATGCCGGGGGATACGGTGGTGGTTCATGCGGGGGTGTATCGGGAGGATGTGAAGCTGCATCACAGCGGGACGCCGGGGAATCCGATTCGTTTTGTGGCGGAGCCTGCGGGATCGGTGGTGGTGACTGGGGCGGATATGATTTTGAAGCTTCAGCGAGTTGAAGGGACGGAGCCGATTTATCGGGTTTCGTGGCCACACGTGTTTGCGATTGATTATCAGGATGGGAAGCCGGTGGAGTTTCATCCGGATAGTGCACCGTTGTATGGACGGGCGGAGGAAGTGATTGCGGACGAGAAGCTGCTGCTGCCGTGCAAGGATTTGAGTGAGCTTCGGGCGGCGTGGAAGGATCGGCAGAATCGGTTGGCGCCGCCGGTGAAGAATCTTGGGGGGCCGTTTGCGGGGATGTTCGCGGCTGATACGACTTATCATGTTTTGTATCTGTGGCTGGGGGATGGGAGCGATCCGAATCAGCATGCAATGCAGGCGTGCAGCCGGCAGGAAGTTTTTGGGATCAATCAGTATGACTCGAAGGAAGGCGTGCATGATATTGAGGTGAGCGGGTTTGTTTTTCGATATGCGGCGAGCTTTCCGCAGCGGGCGGCGGTCGTGCTGCATGGGCATGATAATTTTATTCATCACTGCGTGATCGAAAAAATGGCGGGGACGGGGGTTTCGGTTTCGGGGAAAATCAGCCGGTGTTTGATTCAAGATAACGGCCACACGGGCGGCGCGGTGGAAGGGGATCATTTTCTGGCGGAGCAGTGTGTGTGGCGGGGCAATAGCTGGAAGCCGATCGATCGCGGGTGGGAAGCGGGCGGGGCGAAGGTGACGGAAAGCCGGCATGGGAAATTCGATCAGTGTGTTTTCTATCGGAATGGCGGGCCTGGGCTTTGGTTTGATGTGGATTGCCGGGATGTGGATGTGACGAATTGTGCGTTTGTGGAAAATGAACTGAGCGGGTTATTCATTGAAATCTGCCAGGATATTCGGGCGGAGAATAATTATGCGATGGGGAATGCGATGGACGTTGTCGGGAAGATGACGGATGACGCGTGGAGCAGTGGCGGGATTCAGGTGGCGGAGAGTGAGCATTGCGTGATTCGGAATAATCTTTGTGTTGGCAACAGGGATGGGATCACGCTGCGGGAGATTGGGCCGCGGCCGGTGAAGCTGCGGGATGAGGAGACGGCGTATCACGTTCTCGATGATCGGATTGAGAAAAATACGATCGTGGAAAACCGGCAATTTGCGATGGGGATCTGGTGGGATAATGTTTTCTTTGGCGGGGGAAAATCGGAGGCTTCTTACGATCCGCTGGCGCAGAAGCTGGTGATTGATGGGAATGAGTATGATGCGAATGGGAAGTTTTTATATGGGGCGCCTTGGCGGGCGAAGTCGAAGAAAGTGGAGACGTTGAAGGATTTTCAGGGGGTGACGGGGTTTGAAAAAGGAGGGATGATTAATCATGCGTCGACGAATCCTCCCTACTCGGTTGAGGATCGCATGGTGCAGTTTGCGCCGTTTGTGATGGATGGGTTGAAGAATTGAGGGGGTTGATCCGCGAAGCCGCAAGCGGCGGGATTTTATTTCGCGAGGGTGGCGATTAGGCGCCAGATTAGATGTGGGGCCATGGGGCGCGGCAGGATTTGGTTGAAGGATTCGGCGATTTGATCGAAACGTTCGGTGTAGGGGAGGCGGTCGCGCTTGCCGATGTCTTTGCCGATGAGTTCGCGGAGTTTCGCGCGGGCTTTGGGATCGACCTGGGGGGGATTGGAGCGGGCTTCGCCGAGTTTGGGGAGTTTGCCGGCTTTTCTCAGGTTCAGCAGATGCCGCCAGACTTCGGCGCGGCTGGGTTTGGGGTCGGATTGGGCGGCGGCGTAGGGGTCGAAGAGGCTTTCGAAATGCGGGGTGTAGGGGAGATCGTCGGCGGTTCGGCCGATCTTCTGGTAAATCTGGATCAGCAAATCTTTCTTCACGGGGGAGCGTTGTTCGACGCCGGCGAAGAGGCCGGCGGAGGGTTTGGCGTCTTCGATGCTGGTTGCGTGATGGCCTTCTTCGACGGAGCGATCGAGGAGCATTAACACGTGGCCGAAGGGATCTTTCACCACGGCTCGATAGCCATGCGAAACGGGGGAGGGGCGGCTGATGAATTGGAGCTTTAGTTCTTCACGCCGGGAGAAGAGATCGCGGACGTCATCGACGAGAAAATACATGGCCTCGTCGGGGAGGTCGGGATCGACATGGAGGAGAAGCTCGCTTTGGCCGTCTTTGAGTTTGAAGTTGGCGATGCGTTTGTTGCTGTGGATGAGGGAAAGGCCGAGGGTGTCGCGATAGTAGGTGATCGCTGATTCGAGCGAGGGGACGCGGAGGAGGAGTCGGTCGATTTTGCGAAGCATGCGAGTGAAATCCCAATGACAAATCCGAATGGGGTTGAATACGTAAGTACGTAAATACGTAAGAAGAGAAATTATTACGTATTTACGTATTCAGTAATCATTTTCATGTCTCGGGTACGACGGCGCCCGATTATTCCCCATCATTCTCCATCGTATGTTTTTCTTCCTCTGTTGGCGCGTGGAAGCCGCCGCGGAGGACGAAGAGGCCGCCGGTGAGGTTCCAGAGGATTTGGACGATGCGGATGGACATGGTGAGTGCGAAGGCCTGGCTGACGGTGCAGCCTTGGCGTTTGGTGAGGAGGATGGCGAAGAATTCCATGACGCCGGCACCTTGCGGGGAGATGGGGATGGAGCCGGCGAGGACGACGACGGGGACGACGACCCAGTAGTAGAGGGGATGGAGCGGCAGGCCGAAGGCTTCGCCGGCGAAGGTTGCCGAGACGACGACCAGCGAGTGCACGGGCAAGGTGATGAGAATCGCGCCGAGCACGAGCAAGGGGCGGCGGCGATAGATGTCCATTGTTTCGATCGCGTGCTGCACGTGGCGCTGCATGGGGAGGTGGGCGATGATCCAATCGAGGCCGACCAACCGGCGAATCATGGGGGTGTAATAGACGGCAAGGCCCACGACGGTGCCGAGAAGGATGCAGAAGGAGCCGATGGCGATCTGTGCGCACTTTCTGCGGGCGGGATCGTGAGCATCGATCTCGAAATAGCCGACGCCGGACATGACGCCGCCGACGATCACCAGCGCGATCAGCCCGAGGACGCGATCGACGATGACGGACATGACGGCGCGGGTGCGATGGGTGGTGAGCCTGGATGCGTAATAGGCTTTGAGGAGGTCGCCGCCGGTGGAGCCGGGCATGAAGGTGTTGTAGAAGGCCCCCACCATGTTAACGACGAAGGCCTGCTTAAAGCTCATGAGGATGTCGAGGGCTTTGAGCAGGAGATACCAGCGGAAGGCAGTGATGAAGAAGATGATGGGGATGACCATGACCGAGGCGACGAGCAGGCCGGGCTTGGCATCGTGGAGCATGGGGCCGATGCCGCGGTCGATGAGGGGATAATCGAGGCTTGAGGGGCGCGTGCCGACGATTTCGCCGGGCTGGATGATCTCGGCGTCGCCGCGCTGGATATTCCAATAGCGCTGCCAGAGATTGCGCGGCTTGACGGCGACATAAGGCCATTTGGATCGATCGGTGCCCCAGCCGACTTTTTGGGC
>DATAPK010000099.1:0-4349 GCA_036265245.1 Tepidisphaeraceae bacterium
CACCAATTTCTTCGACGGCTCCTCGCCCCTCTTTGACGACGTTACCACGCAATCAAACATCGTTCTGACCACCGCCTTGTCTCCCGGCAGCATCACCGTCAGCAATAACACACTGCAGTATTCCTTTGTCGGTAGCGGCAACATTGCCGGCTCCGGCTCACTCACCAAAAAGGGTTCGGGTAATTTGATCGTGGTCAATGAAGGCGTGGACACGATCGGCACGGTAGTGATCAACAGCGGCACTTTGCAGATCGGCACCAACGATCTCAACGGCGAAATATCCGCGGTCAGTATCACCAACAACAGCGCGTTGGTGGTGAATCGCAGCGGTAGTTTATCCATGGGCGCCGCTATCGCCGGTACTGGCACGCTCACCAAGAGCGGCGACGGTACCTTGATCTTGTCGGGCGCAAACTCTTACAGCGGCATAACGACCCTCAGCGGCGGCACGCTGGAAATAGACGGCACGTCGTCGGGCGCGGGTGCGTTGACGACTTCCCCGAACACGGTCCTGGCCGGCAGCGGAACCGTAAATGGCGCAATCACGGTTGGCGGACAAATGAATCCCGGCTCGGCCACTGCCACCGGCGTCTTCAATGCGAACGGCGGGCTCACCTTTGCCCCCGCAAGCACTCTCACATTTGACCTGAGCGCAACCCAGCCAGGCAATCCTGCGTTAAATGATTCCATCAACGTGCTCGGCAATCTCAACCTCAATAACAACAAAATCACGGTTAACTTCGATGGCCCGCCAGGAGGAACTTACACTTTGTTCAATTATTCCGGCGGCTTGTCTGGAGTTTTTAACCCCGTCATCGCCGGGACGCATTTTACGGCGTCACTGGACACATCCGTCCCCAATGTCGTTAATTTGAACGTCGGTGGAACCGGCGCCAATCTCAGGTGGGCATCCCTTTCCGACACCGCGTGGGATAACGTCGCCACGAACTGGTTCAATTTGGATTCGAGTCAGCCCTCGCCCTTCTACGCGGGAGACAGCGTGTTGCTCGACGACACCTCGGGCGTCGCCACCGGAATTACCATCGCCTCTGGCGTGAATGTCGCTCCTTCCTCGATCACCATCGCCACGACCAACAACAGCTTCACCATCAGTGGCGCGGGCCGTATCAGCGGAAGCACCGGAATCCTTAAGTCCGGACCTTCGAGCGTTGACATCAACACCGCGAACACGTTCAGCGGAGTAGTGGATATACAGGGAGGAACCCTGCGAACTGGCAACGGGAGTGCTTTGGGAACTGCAGCCGGTGGGATAATTATCGAGGACGGCGCTACGCTGGATGTGAACGGGCAGAATCTTGGCGGTGAAATCGTTACCATTACCGGTGCCGGCGTGGCCGCTGCCGGGGCGCTCGTCAATAATGGCCCGGCGCAAGTTCAGGTGCTCCGACAACTCGTGCTCGCCGGCGATAGCACGATTGGCGGCGCTGGCGGGCTGACCATGAACAACAGCGGTGGTGCTGCCAGTCTGAGCACAGGCGGAAATCCTTTCAATCTCACCAAGGTGGGAGGAAATCAGTTCACCTTGCAGAACTTTACAACCGTTGATGCAGCGCTCGCCAACATTGACATTGAACAAGGAACCGTCGAATTCTCCGGCCTCACTCCGGGCATGGGCGATCCGTCCTTTACCAACACAGTCGCCGTTGCTGCCACTCTCTCGTTCCAGCAATCCGCCCTTGCGTGGAACAAGCACTTTAATTTCAACGGCGACGGAGCGACGACCACCCTCAATGTCGGCACGGGCGGCAATATCGAATTGGATGGGTCGGTTGAGTTGCACGGTGATTGCGTTTTCAATGTCGGCGGCATCCTGTTGACCATCTCCAGCCCGATCACCGGCGACGGCGGCCTAGTTAAAAATGGCGCCTCGCCGCTCGTTCTCACCAATATCAATACTTACACTGGAGATACACACATCAACACAGGGGCGCTGCGGCTTAGTGGAATCGCTTCCATATCAAACAGTTCCAACGTGGTTATCGCGGCGGGGGCAACCCTCACTGTCACTGGCCGCGTTGATTCTGCATTTACGGTCGTCAGCGGCCAGGCCTTGAAAGGGAATGGCACCGTGAACGGCATTGTAAACGCAAGCGTTGGCTCGACAGTCTCGCCTGGCGTGGATGGCATTGGCGCGCTGATTGTGAGCAATGCCGTCACACTTGCCGGCACCACCATCATGGAGTTGGATGAGGTCAACGACACCAATGACGTCCTGCGCAGCAGTTCCAGCATCAATTACGGCGGCGTGCTGAATCTGGTGAACCTGGGCGGTCCCCTTTCCGTCGGCAGCACCTTCAAGCTCTTCTCCGCCTCCAGCTACCCTGGCGCTTTTGCCAGCATCAACCCGCCAACACCCGGCCCGGGCCAGACGTGGGACATCTCCGCGCTGGGCACGTCGGGAACGATTAAAGTAGCGCCCGGTGCAGTGCCGCGCTTCAGTGGGGTTTCCTTGATCGGAGCGAATCTGGTCATGAGCGGCTCGAACGGCCCTCCTTCCGGCACCTACTACGTTCTTGCAACTACGAACGTCGCCTTGCCGCTGTCCAGTTGGACCCGCGTTGCCACGAACACCTTTGATAGCAACGGCGCCTTTGTTTTCACAAACGCGGCCAGCACACCAAAGCAGTTCTTCCGTCTCACCCTGCCCTGACGAGCGGACTATTCTCGATTCGGTTTCATGGCGGCCAGGCGCGGTGGGGACACCGCGCCCTACCGTGATCCGTGATGGGAAAAGAACATCGCTGGAGATGGGTGTAGTCCGGGGGGCGTAGTCCGTAGTCAATACATCGGTTACGTGGATGAACGGGTATACATGGGGAGAGAAAACATTTGAACCGTGGATGGGTGCGGACCGTGGAAGTTGGATTCCGATCCAAACCAATTCGCTCACGAAAGATTCTTTTTACTTCAGTGATCCCGAATGGAAAAGGGGCCCTGCCAGATTTTATCGCGTTCGTTGGCAATAATTCTGTCCCAGGCTAAATAGATTTCGAGAGAGAGTCGATCAGCGGCGAGTGAGGCGATGTATCGCGCTGGCGTGTTGACGTTCGATGGTGGTTTCATGGATTCGTGGTCTTCGCGAACGAAGCGAGGGTCACCGGCGCGCACAATGAATAACGGATCTGTTGAGACGCCGGTGAAGAAGATTTGGGGGGAACGTTACCCAGGGTAGAAACGCAAGACCCCGGAGCGGTTCAACTCTGGGCTGCCGAACGTCGGCCTCGCAATTAACGCAACCCGGTTGGGATTTTTGGGGTCGTAGCCGGACAGACCACGAAGCCGAACGCCGCGCAGAGAGGGCGTGGAAAAGCTCGGCGGTCCTGCAGCTGTAGTAGCGGGATGAGGGAGAGCTTAAGCCATCCCGGCATTGGATGTCTTTTCACGGATAAGCTAACCGGAAGAACGAGCTGAAATTGACGACCGGAACAATGAAAAAATTTGTGGCAGTTGAACCGGAGACCGTGAGCCAATTGGTTCCCAGGCCGGCTGTATTCGTGTTGGTCTGCATTTCCAATCGCCAGCCAATGTGATCGGCCGGCCAACTCAATTGCACCTTGCCGCTGGTTGAGGCAAAACCGAGTTGCACGGGCGCGCTACTGATGCCGTAGGTGAACGCGAGTTCTGCCAGTTGCAATCCACTGCCGTCACCGTTGTTGGCGGTGATGTTGAGCCGGTAATGGGTGTACGCCGCAAGGTTGGTGATGGTGTATTGGTGGGTTAGAAAGCGACTCGGAAATATTTCTCCGGTTCGTGTATCCAGTGTGGTCCAGATGATTCCATCCTGCGAAGCCTGGAATTGCCAGTTTTTTGGGTCACGGCCGGGAACGTCATTGGCGCTGGTCATGTCGTAGCGGGTTACGATCTTTGCGGGTCCGCCAAAGTAATACGCGAGCCAGCCAGTGTTGCCACCGTTGGCGTTGAACCATTTTGTGCTGGTCAAACCGTCGAAAGCTTTGGCGGCAGTTTCGTTGGGCGGATTTTCGGAGCTGGCTGAAATGACGACAGCCGTTGGAACGGCTGAGGCTTGACTTGAATTGAGGCTCTCACCGAGCGAGTTCCTGGCGCTGACTACATAGTAATAGGTGGTGCCGTTGGCGAGGCCCATATCGGCGAAGCTGGTCGAACGGACGTTGGTGGCGATTGTCGAGTAAGGACCATTGTTCACGAGCGATCTTTTCACGTTGTAACTTGATGCTGCTGTGGAGCCGGTCCAATTCAGTGTGATTTGCCTGTCCGCCGGAGTGGCGACCAACCCGGTTGGAGCAGTGGGCGGCGCGGTGGGAGACGGTGGCAGGATAAGGCCGTTGGTGCGGGAAGCTGGTGTCACA
>DATAPK010000100.1:0-25066 GCA_036265245.1 Tepidisphaeraceae bacterium
GTATTTTTCTGGATTATATGATAATTCACTGCGATGGAACCGCAGTCCGTTGAAAATAATGAAGCTCTGGGAAATTCGGCCCGGATTCTCGTGGCTGACGATTCGACCGATGAGCGGTCGCTCATGGCTCGATATCTTCGCCGGGTGGGGTATGACGTCAGCGAAGCCAGCGACGGCCGGGCGACCATTGATTATCTGCAAAACAATGAGGTTAACGTTCTTTTGCTCGATTTGAATATGCCTGGCCTAGATGGATTTGATGACTTGGGATATCTGCAAAAACACCGCCGCGGATTGCCTGTGATTCTTCTTTCTGGGATGGCACCGGATCAAATTCAACAGCAAATTCACGGCCTGCCGCAGAAAGAGCTCCCGCCTTTAATGCTCAAACCGATCGATCTCAATCAACTGACTGAAGTGCTTGAACTTCAATTAAACGGGGAATTGCCCAAGGCCAGCGAAGCCGACCGCTCCTGACCTCACCCTCTCGGTCACTAATTTAGATGCAATTTGCCCGGCAAAGGAGAGCGATCTCTTCTCAAGCAAGCGTCGCATGATAATCCTGCGCAGCTTTCGCATGCGAAGCATCGAACATCGGCCCATCCTCAACGGACACCTGCTCGGCCAAAAGCAAGGCGCGAGTTTGATGATCCTGGCCTTTGGGATGGAACTCTACCTCGTAGGCGATCTCGGGCGCAAACCACGTGGATCGCACCACGCCGATCTCATTGCGAATCAGCCCGAGTTCTGGAATATCCTTGACGAGACGAACGTAGTCGTCGATGACTGGCTGGCGCATAACGACCTCCGTGAGCCCAGCAGGTTGAATTGAAACTGCCCCGTAAGGCAATGACTCACCGCGCGGTGAGTCACGGCGACTAAAAAATCCTTTTTCCGCCGCCTGTAAAAATAGTGTTTCCCACTATGCCACGATTTTAGACGCTTGCAATAGAGCGACTCTGCTTTTCCGCATGATTTTTAACAAACGCCAATTTTCGCGACACCTGCTGAAATGGTTCAGGCAAAATCGGCGCGATCTGCCCTGGCGATTACCACCGGCCTCGCCGCCCTCGGCCCGTCTCGAACCCTACCTTGTGTTCGTATCCGAAGCGATGCTCCAGCAAACGCAGGTCAGCACCGTCGTGCCATATTTCAAGCGGTTTTTGCAGGCGTTTCCAACAATCCACTCGCTCGCCGCCGCTGAAGAGCAATCTGTTCTACGTGTATGGCAGGGCTTGGGTTACTACTCCCGTGCCCGAAATCTCCACGCGGCGGCAAAGAAAATCGTCGCTGAATTTGCCGGCATGATCCCTAATGAAGCCGATGTGCTGCTTCAGCTTCCCGGCGTGGGCCGATACACCGCCGGCGCCATCGCGTCGATCGCATACAATCGCCGAGCCCCAATCCTTGATGGCAATGTCGCACGCGTTTTGGCTCGAATATTCCGTATCGAATCCGATCCTCGCGAAAAGAGGACGGCCGCGAAGCTCTGGCAATTAGCTGAGGAAATCCTTCCCAAAGAAGGCAAACCCTGCGGCGATTTCAACTCAGCCTTGATGGAATTAGGCGCAACCGTCTGCACCCCACGGAACCCGCAATGCCTAATCTGCCCGGTGCAGCAATTCTGCCAAGCCTATGCAGAGGGCGTGCAGGATCGAATCCCTCCGCCACGCAAAACCAAGCCCACACCACTCATCCAGCGATGGGTCTTTTGTATCCACAACAAGAATCGCTTTCTCATCGAACAACGCCCCGCCAAGGGTCGCTGGGCGGGCATGTGGCAGTTCGTTACGATTGAACCTTCCGCAACGAAACCGACCCGCGCTATCGTCAAACAGTCGACTGGCTGTTCGATTCAGGCGATTGAAAAGATCACAGCGATTTCGCACGCGTTAACTCATCGTCGATATCAGTTTGATGTGTTTGTATGCGAAGCGAATGGTGGGATGAATATCAAATCACGATCCAATCGCATGTGGGTGCGTTTATCCGAGCTTGATCGTTATCCGCTACCCAAGCCGCACGTTCAGATCGCCGGGATTCTCGGCGATAAATCCGGTGCCGCCGTCAAAGTTTCACATTGAGCCGCCCCCATTTTGCCCGGCTTGCCTCCATATCGTATTTCCCATCGAAGGTTATGACGGACGTAAAAACACCCTCGCCCCCGGGCTTTGAGCCCGTAGACCCACAGCCGCCGCGAACGCTGACGGTGGTTTTGCTGCTCGTCGCGGCAGCGCTGATCTTCAGCTATTTGTGGGCGTACGCGATGACCAATGTGCTCGTCGCCGCCGAGCTGATGACCCGCTGGCCCCCAGGCCGCGACCCCAGGCCAATGCGATTGTGCATCGGCTTCGTCACGATGATGTCGCTGTTTTCAGCCAGCGCGATATTCGCCCAATGGATGAGCCGCAGACAACTCAGGCGAATTGATGAGATGGAAAATGCAGAGGATTCTATGATCGAATCATCCGATCATTGGGAGGAGTGAGAATTGACGATTGAAGCTTGAAAGAAGAAATGCCCGCTGTTCAAACCACAATCCTCAATCGTCATCTCACCGATGATTCAATATGAACGCGCCTTCCATCGACAACGTCAGTTGCTGAAGCACCAGCGGCGTGTTGACGTATGAATCCAGGTATTGCTCGGCGCGGACGATTGAGTCGATGGCAGTAGCGGCATGCTCAAGTTGGCTGGGGTCTTTACCGCTGGCCAGCAGAACGCGGAAATGCTCCGCGGCGATGCGCAAATACACCGCCAGCCCATCGCGAGACGCCTGGGCCTTACTGGAAAGCTCATCCTTTTCCACCTGCTTTTCCGCGTACGCATCGGCGGCTTTTTTGAACCACTCCGCCAGCCCGGGAACCGGTTTGCCATCGATCAGCGCATCGAGTTTCTCGGTCAATTCCTCCGCGAGCCGGATGACACCCTCTTCGATCCATTTCAGTGCGACGCCCAACGATCCCTGACTGAGCTTCGCGGCGCTGGCCGCAGTTCGTTTGTCGATCTTGCGCTTTTCCAATTCGGATTGAACGATCTTTTCAGGCAATGGCGAAAACCGGACAAGCTGACACCGGCTGCGAATCGTCGGCAAAAGCAGCCCCGGCTGATCGGTCAGCAAAATGATGACCGTTCGCTCGGCGGGTTCTTCCAAAGTTTTCAACATCGCATTCTGTGCTTCGGCGGTAAGCAGTTCCGCCTGCTCGATGACAAACACTTTGCCGTGGCCAAGCACGGATTTTCGGCCGGCGCGATCGACCAGCTCCGGGCGAATCACGTTGATCGAAAACTCAACCGCCTTGCTCGTGCCGGAACGATCATATTGGCGGATGAGTTCTTTGGTGATCACGCGATAGTCCGGATGATTGCCGGCCGCGAGGACGCGGCAGGAATCGCACTGGCCGCAAGCGTCGTTGGATTTGGGATGCTCACAAAGCAGCAACGCCCCCAACGCGGCCGCCGTCGTCGCTTTGCCAACCCCGACGGGGCCGGCAAAGATCAGCCCATGCGGCAAATGATCGGCGGCGTACGCGCGCTGAAGCCAGTCGATGGCGGTTTGCTGATTCAGAATGTTCTGGAATTGTTTCATCTCAGTCCGATGCGCATCACAACATATAACACCACGCCCAGTATAGCGACGGCGATTAGAATCGCCGCAATGCATCCGAGCTTTGCGGTGAAATCGGCGGCGGCATCAGGGATACCGGCCTTGGTGCGAGGGTTTTGATACTCCACGGTTGGCTTCGCTTGCTTGTCACCAGTGGTCATGCCGTCACTTCATTTTTGGGTTCATCGCGTCTTCAATCATCTGGCGGTAGTGGAGTGCGAATCGGAAGACGAAAATAAATCCGATTGCGCAAATGGTGAGATAAACCAGGCGAATAATCCGGCGAGTGCGGCGGGCGGGAATCATTCTCGCCCAGCGCGGCAAAGGCGTGGGCGGCGGCGAAGATCGGGCATAATCCAGCGGCTCGATCGGGGATGGTTTGTCGGCTGGCATACCGGAATCATTTTAGTCCAGCCAAGACGGCGTAAATCTTTTCGTGGACTTCATCCTTGGCCTGGGTCGCGTCAATCACACGATATCGCTTCGGATCGGCCTTGGCCTGATCGAGATAATTTTTTCGCACCTGCTCGTGATAATCGATCGATCGCTGCTCGATGCGGTCCTTGGTTCGTTTGGGTTTGAACTGATCGGGAAACGGCAGAACAAACTTGGGCTGAACGCGGGCACTGCTCAAATCAGTGGGCATGTCGAGGATGAAAGTGAGATCCGGCCAGCGGGATTTGATGGCGATGTCGGCAACTTTGCGGATTTCCTCCGCCGTCAAACCATCGCCGCCAAGCTGATATGCCAGCGTGCTGCTGACGAAGCGGTCGCTGATCACGATCATGCCCTGCTCAAGGGCCGGCAGGATCGATTCGATCATCATTTGAGCGCGGCTGGCCATATAGAGCAGCATTTCGCAGCGCATCGCCATGTCGGTGTTCTCGGGGTTGAGAAGCACCTGGCGAATCATCTGGCCGATGTTGGTCGTGCCGGGATCGTGCACGGGCTTAACCTGATGCCCCTCGCGCGAAAGGCGATCAGCAAGCATGGCGGCTTGCGTGCTCTTCCCGCACCCTTCGCCGCCGTCGAATACTATGAATTTGCCCTTAAGGTCGGTCATGTGACAGAGGATATATTACCGGGTCGGGGGCGGAGGTTACAGGCGCGGATTTTAGGGGAAATCGGTAAGATCATGCGATGTTGAACGTACTTCGGATAGTCCTCTCGGTGGAAGTTCTCGCCCAAGCGAGTATTCAATTTCTTCTGTATCGGGCACGGGCGGAATCTCACGTTTTGGGTTCTGATCTATGGCTATTCGGTGTTCCAATGCTGATCGGAGGCATTGTTTATTACGTGACGATGGGAAAATCACTATCTTCGGGGATGAGACGCCTTGGTGCGACAATTGCCTTGAGCTTTCTTGGGATATTCTGCGGAATGCTTGTGGGGCTGAATATGTACGGATCGTGAATGAGGGTGCCTTGACCCCTTCTTCCGCCACTCTAAGATTTTGCCCAAATGGACTCATCAATCGCTGATCTGAAAGGCAAATTCGCATCGATCTTCGGCGGCGGCGGAAAGCTGCACGTCATTCGCGCGCCGGGCAGGGTCAATCTGATCGGCGAGCATACGGATTATAATGACGGGTTTGTTTTTCCGATGGCGATCGAGCCGCAGCTTTTGATTGTTTGCAGAGGAAGAACCGACAGCCTGGTGCGGGTGGCTTCCACCGCGTTTGATGGCGAAATTGCCGAATTCAGCGTCGAAGGGAAGATCGAGCGCGGCAAGCCGAAATGGGCGAATTACAACAAGGGGGTGGCGGCGGAATTGATCGCGGCGGGCATCACCGTGCCGGGCATGGACGCGCTGATGGCCAACACGCTGCCGGTAGGCGGCGGGCTGTCGAGCTCGGCGGCGATCCTGGTCGGGTCAGCCGTCGCATTCCTCACCATCGCGGGCTTGAATATGAGCCTGGACCGGCTGGCGATGATCGCGCAGCGGGCGGAACATGATTATGCGCTGATGCCGTCGGGGATTATGGATCAAACCATCGTCGCGTCGGGCAAGGTGAACCACGCGATGCTGCTGGATTGCCGGGATAAGTCCAAAAGCTTCGTGCCGATCGATTCGAAGGAATTGCGCGTCGTGATCGTCAATTCGCTGATCCGCCACGAGCTTTCCAACGGAGAATATGCCCAGCGGCGCAAGCAATGCGAGCAGGCGGTGGCGCATTTTAAGAAGCACAATCCGAGCGTGAAGTCATTGCGGGATGTGACCGTGGAACAGGTGGAAGCAGCGAAGACGGAATTAGGTGATTTGATTTATCGCCGGGCCCGGCACGTGGTAACAGAAATCATGCGGACAACCCAAGCGGCGGCGCTGCTGAACAAGCGGCGATACGAACAGTTCGGCGATTTGATGGCCGCAAGCCACAAGTCATTGCGGGATGATTATGAAGTGAGTTGCAAAGAACTGGATTTCCTCGCGGAAGAAGCGGCGAAGGTGAAGGGCGTTTACGGCGCGCGCATGACCGGTGGCGGATTCGGCGGGTGCATCGTGGCGATGACTCAGCCGCGCGCTGTCGAAGCGCTGAGCGAGCATCTCAACAAGGTTTACAAGGATAAATTCAACCTCACGCCGGCGATTTATGTAACAACGGCGACGATGGGAGCGAGCGTGTTGGAATAAAGTAAATAGCCCCAACTACAAAAAGGGCTTTGGAGGTTGATTTCGATGGCCTTTGGGTTCAAGCCATTTTTTTTATCTTTGATTTTGACGATCTGTTTTGCAGTTCTGACGCCACAGTCACTGTATGCACAAGATGATTCGCCTGCGACGACAAAGAGCGCGACTGGCGATTCCAAAGCCTCCGCACCATTACTTGATCCCGCGCTGGCGCTACCGACGGCGATGGACAAAACCCCATTCGCCCCAGCCAAGGCGGATTTGCCGACACTGTTTCTTTGTGGCGACTCGACGATGGATTCCCGGCCGAACGCGAAAGAACCTTTGATCAACAATTTTCGTGCGCGGATCGGTTGGGGCGGCTCGGTGATTCCTTATTTTGATACCGACAAGATCAATGTCGAGAATCACGCCAAAGGCGGAATCAGCACT
Source organism: Tepidisphaeraceae bacterium (assembly GCA_036265245.1). GTDB lineage: Bacteria > Planctomycetota > Phycisphaerae > Tepidisphaerales > Tepidisphaeraceae > DATAPK01. The sequence continues at coordinate 6,668 of DATAPK010000100.1, forward strand.
CGCACGTTTATGAACGAAGGCTATTGGCGGGCGATTCTGCAGCGACTGAAGCCGGGGGATTTTGTGCTTCTGGAGTTTGGGCATAACGATTCTTCGGATCTGGACGGAACCACCGGCCGAGGGACGCTCAAATCCAACGGCGAAGAAACCAAGCAGGTCGTAAACAAAGCCGGCCAAAACGAGGTCGTTCACACCTACGGCTGGTATCTGCGTCGATATATCGCTGATACAAAATTGAAAGGGGCGATTCCGATTATTCTCTCGCCAGTGCCCCGCAACTATTGGAAGGATAAAACCACGTTCAACAATGTCATGGAAGAATACGCGCAACTGGCGAAGGAAGTGGCTGACGTCGCAAAGATACAGTACATCGACATGAACGCAGCGCTGGCTGACCAATACGCGCCAATGGGACAGGATGAGGTGACCAAGGATTTCTTTACATCACTGGACAAGACTCACACCAACCCAGCCGGAGCAAAGAACGCAGCGAAGGTTTTCGTCACCGAATTGCGCAAGACCGATTACCCCCTGAAGAACTATTTATTGGATTCGCCTACCATTCCAAAGATCAGCCCAACGGGTTCGGATGCCAAATAATGCGTGATATTCTTTTGAAACTCTGCCGCCGCGAAGACCTCACCCGGGATGAGGCGGCGGGGGTATTCAACCAGATCATGAGCGGCGGCGCGACCGAAGCGCAGATCGGCGGATTGCTGATCGGGCTGGCTGCCAAGGGAACCACCGTAGATGAACTGGTCGGCGCGGCGACGGTGATGCGCGATAGGACGATCGCCATCGCCTGTAATCCGCCGGGCCAAGTCATCCTCGACACCTGCGGCACCGGCGGCGATGTGCGCGGGACGTTCAACATCTCAACGGCGGCGGCCATCATCGTCGCCGCGGCGGGCGTGAAGGTCGTCAAGCACGGCAATCGGTCCGCCAGCTCAAAAAGCGGATCAGCCGATGTGCTCGAAAAGCTCGGCGTGAAACTGGAGATCGATTCGACGCATCTGCAAGCCTGCCTGCGCGAGGCGAATATCTGTTTCGCGTTCGCGAGAAATCATCATCCAACCATGAAGCTGGTGGCGCCGGCGCGGTCATCGCTGGGCGTGCCGACGATTTTCAACATGCTCGCACCCCTAATGAACCCCGCCCGAGCGAAGCATCAACTCATCGGCGTCTTCGCACCGGAATTGACGGATCGATTCGCGCAGGTTTTGCGCGAGCTGGGCAGCGAGCGGGCGTGGGTGGTACACGCGGAGGACGGGCTGGATGAGATTTCGACGCTCGGGCCGACGCGGATCAGTGAATTGAAGGATGGGCACGTGAAGACATGGATGCTGGACCCCAAGACGCTGGGATTGCCATACGCACGGCTGAGCGATTTACAGACCGAAAATGTAGGGCAATCGGCCGAGGCGCTGCGATTGATTCTCGCAGGCGAAAAAGGGCCCAGGCGCGATATCGCCCTGCTGAACGCGGCCGCAGCCCTCGTCGTCGCGGGGGCCTGCCGCGATTTACCGCACGGATTGGTCTCCGCCGCCGAAGCAGTCGATGAGGGGGCCGCCGCGAAGACATTGCAGAATTTAATTCGCTGCTCAAATTGATTTTCTTCGTGATTCCTTCATTTCTTCATTCCTTAGTGACTCCGCGATTTTTATCTTGTGCTTTACTTTTCTGTTCATTGCCCGAACTGCGATCACAGGCTACCTTGCCGCATGTGCTGACGAACCCCAAACGCATCGATCTGCATTGCCACAGCATTGCCAGCAACAAAACCAGCGAGGCGATGCTGAACGCGATCCATTGCCCAGAAAGCTATAGCGGGCCCGGCGAGGTGTATGAGCAGGCCAAGCGGCGCGGGATGGATTTTGTCACACTCACCGATCACGACAGTATCGAAGGGGCCACTCAAATCAGCCATCTTTCGGATGTCATCGTCGGCGAAGAATTGAGCTGCTGGTTTCCCGAAGATCAATGCAAGATGCACGTGCTGGTTTATGGCATCGACGAATCAATCCATCGCGAGCTTCAAGAGCGGGCGAAAAATATTTATGAGGTTGCGGATTTTATCGAGCAAAACGGCATCGCGCATGCGGTGGCCCATCCGATTTATCGACAGAACGACAAGCTGGAACGCTGGCATCTGGAGCGGCTGTTGTTGCTCTTCAAGGGTTTTGAATGCTTGAACGGCGCGCACAGCGCGCTGCATCGCGAAGCGTTCGAGCCGCTGCTGGATCGGCTGGATGCAGAAGAGATCGCGCGGTTATCCAAGCTCCACGATCTGAAGCCACGATGGAACGAACCTTGGGTGAAGGCCCGCGTTGGGGGAAGCGACGATCATGGCCTGCTGAACGTGGGGCGAACTTGGACGGAATTCCCTGCCGATGTGAAATCGCCAGGCGATGTGTTGAACTGCCTGCGCGAAGGCCGATGCTCGCCGGGCGGAGAATCGGGGTCGAGCGCGAAGCTGGCCCACACGTTTTACAGCGTGGCGGTGCGATATTACACGCGGCATATCATGTCGCCCGGGGCGACAGCGAATCTGGCAACGACGATTTTGCAAACACTCGCCGGCGAACGAACCGCGCCAACGAAGAGGCAGCTTGCGACAATCGCAATCAAGCAGAAAGTGAAGAAAATCGCCCGCAAAATTGCCTCGCCATTTAGTTCGCGACAAGAAGAAGCCGGCAAAAAAGGCGGGCTTATCAAGGAATTGTTCCTCAACTCCGCGAAATCGCATTTGGGTGAGCACCGCGATCTGTTCAAAGCCAGCGAAGCCGGATTGCCGCCGCTGGGGGAGCATCAGCAGATGCTCGATTTTGTGAAGAAGATCGATCGCGACGTCACGCAAGGTATCGCGGCGGCGATTTTGAAGAGCATCGATGACGCGAGCTTCACCGGATTGTTTGATTCCATCGCGGCGGTGCTCGCGCAGCAGTTTGTCCTCGCCCCCTATTACTTCGCCGTCTTTCATCAGAATAAAGAGCGTCACCTGCTGCGCAAGATCACCGGGCAGGAGAAGGCGATCGATTCAAAGAACCTTCGCGTGGGGTTGTTTACCGATACGCTCGATGAGATGAACGGCGTGGGGAGATTCATTCGGGATATGGGGACGCGAGCGCGGCGAGCGGGGGTTTCGCTGAAAATTCATACGTGCGGCCCCGGCCCGGAAGTGCCGGGCTTTGTAGGCGATTCACATCTGATGGATCGGATCAACTTCAGCGCGCTGTTGTCGCGGCCGTTGCCTTATTACAAAGAGCTGGCGCTCAATCTGCCGCCGGTGCTGGAGATCTTGGAGCGGGCGGATCGAGAGCAGTTTGACGTGATCCACGTTTCCACGCCAGGGCCGATGGGATTGTGCGGCTGGCTGGTTTCCAAAATGCTGCGCATCCCGATGATCGCGACATATCACACGGATTTCCCGGCGTATGTCGATAAATTCACCGGCGATCATCGTGTGACCAACGGCGCAGCCGCCTACATGAAATGGTTTTATTCCGAAGCTGCGACGGTATTCGTGCGCTCAGCGGCGTATCGGTTCAAGCTGTTGGACCTCGGCATCGACGAAAATAAACTTCGCGTGCTGCCGGCAGGGGTGGATGCCGAGCGATTTAATCCCGCCTATGGGGATCTCGATTATTTTGCGGCGCGCGGGATTACACAGCCAAAACGCTTGCTCTACGCGGGCCGGGTCAGTGTCGAGAAAAATCTGCCAATGCTCATCGAAATCTTCCGGCGATTGAGCGCCCGGCGAAACGATATCGTGCTGGTCGTCGCTGGCGATGGGCCTTATCTGGAAGAGATGAAGCGGCAACTCTCTCATGCGCCGGCGTATTTTGTTGGCGCGCAAAATGACCTGGAACTGGCTCGCCTGTATGCCAGCAGCGATCTGTTTGTCTTCCCGTCGCGCACCGACACGCTGGGGCAGGTGGTAATGGAGGCGCAGGCGTCGGGCTTGCCGGCGGTGGTAAGCAACGAGGGCGGGCCCAAGGAAACAGTGGTCGATGAAATCACCGGCCGGGTGCTGGGCAGCACGGATGTGGGGGATTGGTGTGATGCGATTTTGTCGCTGCTCGACGATGAACCCCGGCGGCGGAAGATGGCAACCGCCTCAATTCAGAGAAGCTCGCGATTCTCCCTCAGCCGGACATTCGACTATTTCTGGGCAGAACACGTGGCGGCGGGCAAACCTGCCCAAACACCCACGTCGCCCGCCATTCATCTTGATATTCCCACCCCGTCTTCGAAAGAACCCGCCAGCTTATAACGCATTTGCCTTACCCTTTTCGCCCGCAATCAAATAGAATTAGACGCATGGCACGTTGCACTGGCATCCTTTGCGGTGTTGGTTTGATGGCGATGCTTTTCGTCGGGGGGCTGGTGTTTGCCCAAACACAACCCACCACTTCACCTCAAACACACAAAGCCGCCGTCGTTGTATTGCAGGGAGAGATCGACGATTACAGCCGCGACACGCTGATGCGTCGCTTCTCCGATGCCCGCGCGATCGGGGCAGACACGGTGATTCTGCGAATCGACACCTACGGCGGCCTCGTCACCGCGGGCCTGGATATTTCGCGATTCATCAAACAGCAATCCGATCTGCACACCATCGCCTTCGTTCACAATAAAGCGATCTCCGCCGGCGCGATGATTTCAATGGCGTGCGATGAGATCGTCATGGAGCCCGTGGCCACGCTCGGCGATTGCGCGCCGATCATGCTGCGCACCGACGGCTCGCTGGAGGCAATGCCAGATGCCGAGCGCGCGAAGATGGAAAGCCCAATCCTGGATGATTTCCGGGATTCGGCGCAGCGCAACGGGCATGACAAATTGCTCGCCGAGGCGATGGTCGCAGTCGATCGCGTGGTGCATTACGTGCAATCGCCACAAGGCGAAAAACGATTTGTGAATCAGGTGGATTTTGACAAGCTGGTTGGCGAAGGTTGGAAACCGGTGGAAGGCGTGCGCGATCCCGTCGATGGTCCCAAGGAATTGCTGACGGTTCATTCAGATCTCGCACAGAAAATCGGGTTATGCACAGCGATTGAAACTTCTCCCCAGGCGCTGGCCGAGACAAGGGGCTATCAGGTGCTCGATACCTTCGCGCCGGCGGCGGGTGAGCGGATCATCGAAGCGCTCAATAGTGCGGTCGCCCGTGGGTTGCTCATCACCATCTTTATCATCTGCGTACAGATCGCATTCAGCGCGCCAGGGCATGGTGCGGCGGAGGCGGTGGCAATAGTTTCATTGGGCCTGCTGGTGGGTGCGCCCCTTCTGACAGGATACGCCCAGTGGTGGGAAATTCTGATCATCTTCATCGGGCTGGCACTGGTGGCATTCGAGATTTTTGTTTTCCCCGGCCACTTCGTTTCTGCCATCGTCGGCGTGATCATGGTAATCGGCGGCCTGATCCTCACCTTCGTACCAAGAGAACCCGGCGGCATGCCCGGCCTCATGCCCCATCTGCACGGCACATACATGGCCATCCAGAAAGGCCTGATCGTAGTCGCCAGCGGCATGCTCAGCTCGCTGCTGCTGGGAATGTGGCTGCAACGATATTTGCCGAAGGTTCCGTTTTTCGGGAAGCTCGTGCTCACGACGACTGTTGGATCAAGCAACACCGCCCCGCTGGAAACGACGGCTTGGCCGATGATCGGCGCGATCGGACGCGCCATAACGGACCTGCGACCCGGCGGCCAAGGAGCGTTTTATGATGAATCGCTCGGCGATGAACGAATCACGCAGGTCATTTGTGAAACCGGATTCGCCGTCGAAGGAACAAAGTTGATGGTCAGGGAAGTAGAGGGAAATCGGGTGTTGGTGAAAGCAATCGGGTAAAAGGAATGACCAAGGGCCAATGACCAACAACGTCCCAACCCCCCAATGACCAATTGGTGCTTGTGATTTGGTCATTTGTTGGTCATTGGCCCTTGGTCATTTGATTTGAGTAATTCGAAAGGAAATTTCTATGTCAATGATTCTCGCCGCGGAAGATGCTTCTGGTTTTAGCCCGGTGGTAATCGGCGTCGTTCTATTTATCCTGATCGTTCTGCTCGTGATCTTTGCGATCGTCTTTCAATTCTTTGGATTGTATATCCGGGCGTATGTGAGCGGCGCGAAGGTCAGCCTGTTTGAGCTGATGGGCATGCGGCTGCGGAAGGTGAACTCAACGGTAATCGTTAATTCGCGAATCCAGGCATTTCGCGCGGGGCTGCATATTTCACAACCAGAGATGGAAAGTCACATGCTCGCCGGCGGCGATGTACAGCGCGTGATCCTTGCGATGATCGCGGCAACCAAAGCCAATATTAACCTGGACTGGAAAACCGCCACCGCAATCGACCTGGCCGGGCGCGACATCCTCGACGCCGTGCAGACCAGCGTAAATCCGAAAGTGATCGACGTGCCAAGCCCATCGATGGGGCAGACCACCGTGGACGGCCAGGCAAAGGACGGCATCGAATTGAAGGTGAAGGCTCGCGTGACGATCCGAACGGACATCAAGCAACTCGTCGGCGGAGCAACGGAAGAAACCGTTGTCGCCCGCGTCGGGCAGGCGATCGTCAACGCCATCGGCTCAGCCGAGGACTACAAACACGTGCTTGAAAATCCCAATACTATTTCCAGGGCAGCGCTGAGCATGGGACTAGCGGCAAATACCGCGTTTGAAATTCTCTCCATTGATATCGCCGAGATCAAAGTTGGCGAGAACATCGGCGCCAAGCTTCGCGCAGATCAGGCGGGTTCGGACCTGCGGCGATTCCAGGCCGAGGCCGAGCAACGCCGAGCCATGGCCGTGGCGCACGAGCAGGAGAATATTGCCAAACAGGCGGAGAACCGGGCGGCAGTCGTGCTGGCCGAAGCAGAGGTCCCCAAGGCTATCGCCGAAGCCTTCCGCCAGGGAAATCTCGGCGTGATGGACTATTACAAAATCAAAAACGTGCAGGCGGATACCTCAATGCGAGAGGCGATCGCGAAACCTGTGGATTCAAAACAATCTTAATTGCAATTGAGACCCTATCTCAATAATATCCTGCCCTGCGGAAGTCTCCGTTGGGCCTTCGTTGCAGTTTGTGGATGGCTAAGTGTCTGTCGCTGCAATACTTGCCTTCGAGAATGTTCCGATCGGTGCTATGACACCGTTTTCCTAAAGGGCTTGTCATGTTCAAGGTTTCTTGGTCGGCAGGAGTGCTTTTAACAGGCGTGGTTATGGTTTTGGCCGCTCCGAACATTTGCAGGGCAGAAGACCCAGCCAGCACGCGCTACGGGCTTTTCAACTTGCTCGACAGCAAAAGCAAATACAACACCGACTGGTTTCCCGAACCCTTGAACACCGACGAAATGGACGGCGACCAGGAACTGCGGCTGAATTTCTTTCACCAGGAAAAGACCAATCATCGCGAGACAGAAGCATCGGCCGAGATTGAAAAATCATTTGGCCAGTTGAGCCTTGAAGTCGAGTTTCCTTACGCGAGCGAAACTGAAACCGAAGATGGAGACACAAATTCAGCGGATGGGATGGGAAACATCGAGTTGTCGGCCCGGCATCCGTTTTTTCAATATGTGTCGCCAAGCGGATTTTTTGATTACACCGCCGGCGGACGTGTGGAACTGGCGATCGCCACCGGATCGGACGTTTCGAAGAACACTGAACTGGTTGCAGGCTTGTATCAGACGATTGGGTTGGGCGACCATTTCAGCATCCAGATGGGCGCGGGATATTCGACGCTGTTTGGGCCGGGCGAGGATCAGCAGGCACGCAATCTCGAATCGACCGCGGTGTTTGGATACAACATCGACGTTCACAAATTCCTTGGGCTGGTGCGTGTGACGCCGGTGTTTGAACTGGACGGCGAGACAGCTCTGAACAAAGGCGCGTCGGGATCGACCGAACTGACGGCCGACATCGGTACCGTGCTGGCGTTTGATTCAATCAAATGGGGCCAGCCGAAGATGATCGTGGGATACGTCATGCCGGTGAACAACGAGGCGCGTGCGGATTTTGACTGGGGTGTGACGGTGAGTCTTATTCTGGAGTATTGATGGCTGGATTCCTGCACATTCTGGCGGATGGAGACAGCGACGCGGCCAAAGCGCTGATCTTTGTCGTGGCGTTGATCATCTGGGGGATCAGCTCGATCGCGAAGATGGCGAAGAAGGGTTCCGCGGAACAGAAAGAGCGGATGCGGAAGGTGCGGGAGGCGATCGAGCAATCTCAGCAGGCGGCGCGTCAGCAGATCCCGCAACAGGCGAGCCGTCCGCCTGTGCAACTAGCGCCGGAGATTCAGCGGCGCATCCCGCCGCCGGTGATGACACGACCGGCGCCACAGCGAAAGGCGGCGCGACGGCCAGCGACGGTAACGCAAAAACGCCTGGCAACGAATTACAACACGCTGACAGCCAAGAAAATGCCCGCTCCCCCGCCGCTGCCGGTGGCGAACCAGGTTCCCGAGGTTCAACTGTTGCCCGAGACTGACGCGCCCCCACCGGCAAAATCTCCATCAAAGAAATCGGCTGGAGTGTCTGCGGTGACGATCCATCGATGGATGACGCCGGCGACGTTGAAGCAGCAGTTTATTTTGACAGAGGTTTTTCAGCCTCCACTGGCGCTGCGTGAGGGACGTTGATGCCGGGCGAACCACCATCCCTGAACTATCAATCCAACCAACCGCAACGGCCACCGAAGCCAAGTTGCTCCAAGTGCGGTTCTACAATGCTCCAAGGAATAACAGCGACCGATGCTGGCTTGGGTGACGTGCGAAGTTTCCGAACGATATGGATCGAGGGAGAGATGAAACGGGGCTGGATGGGAATTCTTCGTCCTCCGAAGGGGAAGCGGTTTGAGACGATCGCGTTTCGGTGTCCGAACTGCGGGTTGGTTGAGTTTTATTCACCAGCGGGATGAGGAAGAAATCCGCCGCAAGCGGCGGCGCTAAACAGTTGCTCGATCTTTCTAATTACTTCGACGATCCAAGTGAACCGCAAGAAGGGTAATGTCCGCGGGAGTAATCCCGCTGATGCGCAGCGCCTGCCCCAGCGATCGCGGAGTGAATTTTGAAAGCTTCTGGCGCGCTTCGTTTCGTAATCCGGTGACGCTCGCGTAATCAAGACTGTTAGGGATCAGCTTGTTTTCCATCTTGGCGAAGCGCTCGATCTGCTTGTCCTGCCGGGCGATGTAGCCGGCGTATTTCATTTGGATTTCGAGTTGGCGGGCGATGTCCGGCGCGATGGCGGCGGCTGCGGGGGAGAGCGCCGCCAGCTTTTGCCAATCGTTTTCGCTGCGTCGCAGCCAATCCGGGGCGGCCGTTCCCTCCACGCGAAGATTTTTCAAAATTTCCAGGCCGCTGGCGATGGCATCGCGGCGCAAAACGAATCGCGACCAGCGATCATCATCCACCAGATGGATCTCGCGGCCGACGGCGGTCAATCGCTCATCCGCGTTGTCATTGCGGAGATGCAATCGATGCTCAGCCCGGCTGGTGAACATGCGATAGGGTTCGGTCGGGGGCTTGGTGACGAGATCGTCGATAAGCACGCCGATGTAGGCTTGGTCGCGGCGCAGAACGAAGGATGCTAAACCGCAAGCGGCATACTGAGCCGCGTTGATCCCCGCCATCATCCCTTGTGCCGCTGCCTCTTCGTAGCCACTCGTGCCGTTGATTTGGCCGGCGAGAAAGAGACCTTTGATCGCTTTTGTTTCAAGCGTCGCCCGAATCTGGGTGGGCCAGACCATGTCATATTCAACCGCATATCCGTGGCGAAGGAATTTCGCATTTTCCAATCCCGGCACCAAGCGGACGATTTGCTCCTGCACGTCAGCGGGCAATGAGGTGCTGATGCCGTTGCAATAAATTTCGTCGGTATCCAAGCCCTCTGGTTCAAGGAAAATATGATGCTGTTGTTTGTCGGCGAAACGAACCACCTTGTCTTCGATGCTCGGACAATATCGCGGCCCAGTCGATTGAATCTGCCCGGAATACATCGGCGCGCGGTGGAGATTAGCGCGGATGATGTCATGAATCTGCGCGTTCGTCGCGCCAAGATGACAAGCAATTTGAGTAAGCGGTGGCTTCCACTCAAAACCCATGGCCTCGCCGTGGGTTCGCGGATATTCATTCAAATACGAAAACGGCAACGGAATCTCATCTCCCGGCTGCGGCTCGAATTTCGAGAAATCAATCGAGTCGCGATGCAGACGAGGCGGCGTTCCAGTCTTCAATCGCCCAAGCTCCAAACCCAGCTTTTGAAGAGACGAAGAAAGCCCTCGCGCCGCGGGCTCACCAACCCGGCCGCCTTCAGTTTGCTTTTCGCCCGTGTGCATCAAGGCGCGCAGAAAAGTTCCCGTCGTGATGATGACGGCGCGGCAATGAAGATGCGCTCCATCGGCCAGAACCACGCCGCGAATTTGCTGGCGATCTGTTTCGATCTCAGCAACTTCGCCGCGAATGATGTCGAGATTCGGACAGGTGCGAAGCAGCCGCTGCACCTCGGCGGCATATTTATATTTGTCGGCTTGGGCGCGCGGCCCCCAAACGGCCGGCCCCTTGCTACGGTTAAGCATCCGAAACTGAATGCCGGTGTTGTCGGTGGCGATACCCATCAGGCCGCCAAGGGCATCGACCTCGCGAACCATCTGACCCTTGGCCAATCCACCGATCGCAGGATTGCACGACATCTGGCCGATCTTTTTTTCATCGAGTGTGATCAGCGCGGTCTGCGCGCCCAGGCGTGACGCCGCCCACGCCGCCTCCGCGCCCGCGTGGCCGCCGCCGATGACGAGAATGTCGTATTCGCGATTCGCCAAGGAAATGATGATTGAGGATTGAAACTTGAAAAGCAAACGCGCCGTTCAAGTTTCAATTCTCAATCATCAAAATATGATAAAAAGAGGGCGGGGCTTTCAGTGCCTGTGGATTCGATCCATCGCAAGCACCAAAAACCCCGCCCTCGTATAAACCGCTCTGGCCGGGCTCCGCCGGGTCAGAGCAGGCATCGGTTTGTGGGCAGCCTCACACCATCGTCTTGACCACGTCGCGTGGCGGGCTGGTCATTTCCGCCAGCGCCTTGCAAAGCTGATTCTGGCTGGAAAGCATCATATCGACGGCCTCGATGCACAACCGCAGGCTGGCCAGATCCGTTGGCTGATCGCCGCGATTCATGCGATCGATCAGGCTCGAAAACTGCCGTCGATACGATTCGGTAAAACGAGAAATCAAACTGACTTCCTCTCGTAATTTGCCGGTCATTCGAGAATTCATAGCATTCATTCCTCGGCGAGAGGACTCACTGTCGTCGTTATCGGACAACGCTACAAAAACCCTTGAAAGAATCTGAGGTACCCCAGTTTGCTTGGTTATGGGTCTATCTCGCGATGCCGCGCCCGCACCCCGAGCACGCCAAGAGCAAAAGACATGGCCGCGGCGATGCCATAAAGATAGATTCGCCACGTGGGGACGAATCCGCGACGCCCTTGGATCGCGTTATATGCTTCCCAAAGAAGCACGGCGGCAAAGATAAAGAAGGAGAAACTGAATCGAGCGAGCCAGCGCTGCACGATACGATTATCCCGTATCCATCCAGAACCACAACGAGACGTGACCGTAAGGGAGCGATCCTGAAGAATTTGAAAACCGCTCCCTCACGGTCGCGGCTCGTAGCAAAATCGATTACGCCGGCGGAGACATTCCTTCGCGCTGATATTGGCCGAGCCGGTAATAAAGCTTCCGCAAACTGATGCCCAGCTCCTGCGCGGTGACCGTCCGATTGCCGTTGTTCTTTTCAAGCGTAGCGAGAATGTGGCGCTTTTCCATCTCTTCGAGCGACATCGACGTGAAGCCAACCGGCGCGGGGCCGGGTTTGAGCGATCGTGGTTCTTCATCTTCGGGCGGCGGATCGGGCAGAACCGGGGTCTGCGGCATTCGCGACACACGCCGCTGCCGCGCACGCTCCAATGAAATCTCCAGATCGCCCAGGGCGCACGGCTTGGTGAGAAAATCCACCGCATCCATATGCATTGCGCGCTTGGCGGTTTGAAAATCACCGAAGCCCGTCAAAACAATCGGCTGAACATCCGGCCAGCGGCGATGCACCATCTCAATCAATTCCATCCCCCCCATCCCTGGAAGATTCAGATCGGCGATCAGAATATCAACCGTGTGTTCTTCAAAGAATCGCAACCCCGCTTCGGCCGTGGAGACAGCGGTGATCTCAAACCCCATGTCGCGGACGGCGCGCTGGAGCATATCGCGCAGGCGGGATTCATCTTCGACGACGAGGACGCGGCGGCCAATCGTCGAGGTATCGGTGGTGGCACGATGTTGAGTCTCGGTTGTTGTTTCAGCGCGACGCATAAACAGTTCCTGTCAGTTACAACGCATTCCAATTGTGAAAATTGTCCCGCGGAGCCGGCGAGCAAGCTCGCCGCTAAACAATCCACGCGATATCGATCTCATCTGAAGCATCTAAACTCCCGCGCCGGCGGCCGGTAAACGGATGACAAATCGGCTCCCTTGTCCAACGCCTGCGCTGCTGGCGCGAACTTGCCCGCCATGGCTTTCAATGATGGCGTGAGAGATGGAGAGCCCCAGGCCCGTGCCTGGCTCGCTGACGCCTCGCTTGGCGGTGAAAAACGGCTCGAACACATGATCCACGACTTCCGCCGCCATGCCCCGGCCGTTGTCCACCACTTCCAGTTCCACCCATTCGTTAACGCGCTTCGCCGCCACGCGCACCTCTCCATCGCGTGGCGGCGTTGCCTCAAGCGCATTGATCGTCAGGTTCAACAAAACCTGTTTGATTTCATTGGCGTTTCCATACACTGTCAGTGGCTCGCCTTGCTCCATGCCCAGCAGCACGCGGCGATCGCGATAGGTCTGCAAGCCACGAATCATCCCCGTCACTTCCTCGGCGAGCTGCGCCAGCGAGAACGGTTCCTTGTTTCGCGTGCCACTCTTGGTGAGGGATAAAAGCTTTTCGGTGATCTCCTTGCAGCGGAACGATTCATCCCGAATGATCCGCAGCGCCTGGGCAGCATCGGCAATCGATTGCGGATCGTTGTCCGGGCTATCGAGAAGACACTTCAGAGATAATTCCGCGTATCCCGAGATAATGCTCAGCGGATTGTTGATCTCATGCGCCACGCCCGCGGCAAGAAAGCCCACGCTGGCCAGCCGCTCGGATCGCACCAGCTCTTTGCTCTTCTCCGCCACCTTGGCTTCGAGCGTGCGATAAAGATCTTCCAATTGTGACGCCATCGTATTGAACTCGCCGGCCAGTTCAGAAAATTCTGCATCGCCGCGTACCTCAACCCGCGCGGCAAACTGCTTGGCGGTCACATTCTTCACGCCCAGCCGCAATTTTTTCAGCGGCCAAATGACCAAACGATATTGCGACACGGTCACCAGCAGCGCGCCGACTATCGCCGCCAAAGATAGGCCGCCCATCACCCAGATCGTCGTCTGCAATCTTTGCGTGGCGGCGGCCTGGCTGGATTGGATAAACTCATGACAGTTCGATGCGATCTGGTGCATGTCGCCGAGCATCGCGTCGATGTTGCCGTTCACCTGCTTGCGCGTCTGCGGGTTTTGCGGATCATCCTGAAGCTTGGCGATCGCATCGTCTGCGCGGGCGGCGGAAAAATCGCTCAAACGCTTTTCACGGTTGTAAATCGGTGCGCTGTCGCTATCGCCGACCCCAAACGATTTAGCCTGCTCTCGCGCGGATTGAAGCTGCGCGATCGTCTCAGGAATTTGTGATGGCTCGGAATTAAGAAACGTCTGCGCCTTGGCAGTGGCGGATTCAGCGGATTCGATGATTCGCAAGTTCTCGTATTCGTACAACGCCAGATTCACCTGCTGCCGCAATCCCCACAGGCCCCAGATCGAGGCGGCCCCGAGAAGCAACAGCATCACCACGAGTACACCGTTGCGAACGAGAAATTTGCCTTTCAACGTCATGGAAGCTTGCCGTGAAACGATTTGTCTCGATGAATCTACTCCTCAAAAAGCAGATACCGCCGACCGTGCACTTTTTGCATAGTTTAGGAAAGAAAAGGCGTTTTTGCGCCGAAAATCGGGATCGATGGAGTGAGGATATTATTGGCCTCGTTGAGACGTTTTTTGTAGATCGTGCATATTCGTGCATGGCCGTGCATTGCGCTCCCGCGCCCCTGAAGGGGTGGGGTTTGTTACACGATCAGCGAGGTTGTCAAAGAACGTCGCGCCGGGACTTGGGGGGCGCGAAGCGATATCCGCTCATTGGTTACCGGTGCGCTGCGCGAAATGACACGGAAATCGCGAGGGGCGGGCGGGAAACTGCATTGGCGGGGAAAAAACGAGGAAAAAAATCTTCGAATTCGGGATTTTTCGATTTGGGGCGCTGCGCGATGTGACAGGGGCGCGCTGCGTGCCACTGAAGTGGCAAGCCCAGTATCAGATCGGGCGAGTTAGAAATCTTCTCCGTCTTAGGGGGGATTGGGTGATTGATCGCGATCATCCGAGGCGGCATCGAGATTGATCTCGATTTTCGGCGCCCAACCCTGCCAATCCTTCTTCGCCTCGTCATAAAGCGTAAACTCTGCCCCGTCGTTCGCGGCATCCCCCATCTGCTTTTCCGGGCTGGCAAATGCAATCCCGCCGGCGATCAGCGACCGGAGGGAATCCAGGCGCACCTTCACGCCCGAAAAAACACCTCCCTGCACATCCGCGCCGCTCACGCTCCAGAATTGCGAGTTGGCCCGCACCAGCGGGCTATATCGCCGCCAGACCAACACATGGACATCCACATGCGTGGCGTCGGGCGCTAAACCGACGTTTTGAATCACGCCCACTTGAATGCCTTTGTAATAGACCGGCGAATTGGATTGCAGATGCTCAAGATGATCGGCACGCAGCATCACTTTCAATCCATCGGCGGACGACATTGGCGCTTTCAGCAAGCCAGTGAAATCGGTTTGAGATTCACCGGAGCCGGGCATCGCTTCGATATAAGGCCCACTAAAAACCGTATCGAGCCCGGTGACGCTTTCGACCGCAACCTCGGGCCGCACGATCCAGAATTGCGCGCCGGTCTGCGCAAACGCCTCTTGAGAACGAGCGAGGCTCACTTTCACAATTGCTTGTTGCTTGTCATCGCTAAGCTGGATCGCCGCGACCTTCCCAATCTCCACGCCGAGATGTTTAACGGGCGTTTCGTCGGGCTTGAGGCCGTTGACGTCAATCAATCGAATGGTGATTTCCGTGCCATGATCCGCGAGATAGAGATGCAGATAATATGCAGCCGCCAACGCCGCGAGGATCGGAATGATCCAAATCGCCGCGGCAGGCCAGCGTATTTTTTTCTTGATCGGCTTAGGTAAATCCCTGTTTTTGTCGGCAGCGGAGTGAGTCATCAGGCGGCTTCCTCATCTTTCCAGATCACTTCCGGATCAAAGCAGGCGGAGGCGAGAATGGTCAGCACAACGACGGCACTAAACGCGAGAAGCCCCGGCCCGGGGATGATGGTGGCCAATCGCTGCAATTTCACAAGCGAAACCAGAATCGCCAGAACAAACACATCCAACATTGCCCAGCGGCCAATCGCATCGATGATTTTGTAAATCCACATTCGCGCCATTCGCCAGCGAGACATTTTGAACTTTCTCGCGATCACGAGCAGGAACAGCCCAAGCAGCTTGAGCAGTGGAATCAGAATGCTCGCGAGAAACACAATGACCGCGACGATGTAATCGCGATCCTGAAACAGACGCACGCATCCCTGCCAGACGGTGTTTTGGGAAGACGCGCCGTAGATTTCCATTTTCAGAATCGGAAAAATATTGGCCGGCCAATAAAGAATCAGTGCGGCCAGTGAAAGCGCGCCAGTCAAATGCAGACTGTGGGCGAAGTGCCGTTTCATCGTCGAGCCGCACTGAATACATTCGGCAAGCGTGCCGGGTTCCAATGGCTCCGGGGCGTGAACCTGGCCGCAAACCCGGCAGGCGATGAGATCAGGCATATAGGCTATTCTCCAGTTCGTCGCCTCTTTGCGAAGCAAGAAAGGCAACGCAGACGTCGCGGCTACAGATTCTATAGGGAGACATCTCCCTTGGCAGTGTGAAATCTGGCCAGGCTTATAAACTCGCAGGGGAGATCCGTTTTTCCTTTGGTTGCCATGTCGGCAAGAATCTCGCCGACCACCGATGCGAACTTAAACCCATGCCCGCTGAACCCGCACGCCACCAGAACGCGCGGCTGGTGCGGGTGCCGATCGATCATAAAATGCGAATCGGGGCTGTTGGTGTAAAGACAGATGCGCATCTGGTTTACCGGGCCGCCCGCGCGGGGGATGAACTGGCTTAGACAGGAGCGAAAGGTTTCTTCATCCGCGGAAGTGGGGTTTCGGTTAACTCGATCGGCATCGGTTTCTTCGCCTTTGGCATGCAGCGCGATTTTGAAGCCGTGGCTTTCCGCCATCATCGGGAACCCATACCACAATCCGCCTGCAGGATGCTCGATCGCCCAGACCGGTAATTTTCCCATCTCAAAAAGCGCCGGCTCTGGCGGGACAACCCAGCCCAATACCTGGCGAGTGACAACCAGTTTCACACCCAGATCGCGAGTCAGCTTTTCGCTCCATGCCCCACCACAAAAAATAATCTGATCGCCATGATATTCAGCTCGATTCGTCTTCACCGTGACGCCGGCGTTGGATGTGCTCCAGCTTTCGACGATTTCACGGGTATGAATTTCCGCCCCATTCGCCTGGGCCTGCCGCGCATACGTTTCGGTCGCGCGTTCAGACAACAGAAATCCCGCCCGCGGCTCCAAGAGCGCAACGTGATCATCGGGCAATTCAAACTGCGGATAGCGCGACGACAATTCGTCGCGTCCGAT
Source organism: Tepidisphaeraceae bacterium (assembly GCA_036265245.1). GTDB lineage: Bacteria > Planctomycetota > Phycisphaerae > Tepidisphaerales > Tepidisphaeraceae > DATAPK01. The sequence goes on from DATAPK010000100.1 coordinate 23,548, forward strand.
CAAGTCATGCTCAAGATGATGAAGCTGCGAAGCACGCAGCGCACCGCTGACAAGCTCGCCATCACGCCACCCCATGTATACACCGCCGGTTACATACAAAAGTTTATTGCCACTAACTTTTTCAATTTCGTCCCACTTTTCATACGCCCTTTTTAGCAGCGGCACATAGTCGGGATGTTCGTGATACGCCAGGCGGATCATTCGGGAGAACCCATGATAGCTGCCCAGCGTATGTGGAATGTCAAACTGCTCGATGCCGAGCACCTTGACGCCCCGCCGGGCGAGCTCAAAACAGGTTGAGCTTCCCATGGCTCCAACGCCGACGACGATTACCTCAAAATGATGGATTTTTCCCATGAAAAGACCCGTCAAACCAGCCATCTTATCGTTTCACGACAGGTTGTTCGATTTGATCGCCGATTCGGAAGCAAAATTGCTATACTTTCGGCGGGGTGCGTTGGATCGGGAGTCCTGCATGAGACCCGCGCGGCGTCGCGCTTCGGCGAACACGATTTTAGAAACACTTGAACGCCGGCAATTGATGTCGGCCGGTCTGGCGCGATCATCGATCATCAAGCCAACCTACGCCGACGCTTCCGCCAACGGCAGCGCGTCGCCGACCTCATCCATGCACACGCCGGCGCAGATTCGCACCGCGTATGGGTTCGACAAGGTCAATCTGAACGGCATTGTCGGCGACGGCACCGGCCAGACGATCGCGATCATCGACGCATTTGATAATCCCAACTTCGTCAACAGCACGGCGTCCAATTTCAACACCAGCGATCTGCATAAATTTGACGTCCAGTTCGGGCTGCCCGATCCGCCGTCGTTTAAGAAGGTTAGCCAGACAGGCGGGACGACATTGCCAGCATACGACCAGGGATGGTCGGGCGAGATTGCGCTGGATGTGGAATGGTCGCACGCGATCGCGCCCGGCGCGAAAATCGTGCTGATCGAAGCCAGGTCCGCCAGTACCAGTAATCTAATGGTGACCGCTGCCAACACCGCGCGAAACATGGCCGGCGTGTCGGTCGTCTCCATGAGCTTTAGCGGCGATGAGAGCAGCAGCGATCCCAGCACCAATTCCCATTTTCTCACACCTACGGGACATCAGGGCGTTACCTTCGTCGCGTCAACTGGCGACGATGGCTCGCCAGGCGGATATCCGGCCTATTCACCGAACGTCGTCGCCGTCGGTGGAACATCGTTGACTTTGAACTCATCCAGCAGCGCTTGGGTCAGCGAAAAAGGATGGAACAGCGGCGTGGACTCCAAGGGAGTGTTGAGTGCAACGGGCGGCGGCATCAGCACGGTTGAGCCGCAGCCCAGCTATCAAGCCGGCGTCGTCACGCAAAGCACGACGCATCGCACGATCCCGGATATTGCATTTGTCGCCGACCCCGCGACAGGCGTCGCTGTTTATGACACCGCCAACGGCGGCAGTGCCACGCCTTGGCTGCAATATGGCGGCACCAGCTTGTCGGCGCCTGCCATCGCCGGCATGATCGCCATCGCG
>DATAPK010000101.1:0-2796 GCA_036265245.1 Tepidisphaeraceae bacterium
GTGCGGAGTCTGTCATCGCCTCGCACACGGTCATCAACGGCCCAACAGTCATTGGCGCCGGCTGCAAGATCGGGCCGGCGGCCTACGTGGGCCTCGACCCGCAGCACCTCGATTTTCTGACGCGGCCGGACAAACCCGTCACCTGGCTCACGATCGGAGATCGAACAATCATCCGTGAAATGGCTTCAGTTCATCGCGCCACCAGGCCGGGAATTGAAAACGCGACCCGCGTCGGAAACGACTGCCTGCTCATGGGCGCGATCCATGTGGCCCATGATTGCGTGCTGGGCGATCGCGTGATCATGGCCAATGGCGCCCTGCTCGGCGGACATTGCCAGATCGGCGATCGGGCGTTCCTCGGCGGCGGATGCACGATGCATCAGTTCGCGAGGATCGGGCGCCTGGCGCTGGTTGGCGGAAACGAACCGGTTTCACGCGACGTCCCGCCGTTTGGCGCGGCCAGATACGGCGGCTTGAAGGGGTATAACGCCATCGGATGCCGGCGCGCCGGGCTCAGCCGCGAGGCGATCGCCTCCATCCGCAAGGTGTTTTACTGCATTCACACCAATCGCACGACACAGGGGCTTATCGCCGCCATTCGCCAGCTCGAGCCACAAACCGATCAAACGCGGGAACTTCTCGATTTCCTGCAAAACTCGAAGCGCGGCATGCATCCCAGCGTACGATTTCTAAACTATCTCAATCAGAGCGAATCTGATTCGGAGTAACACTTGCCCGATGCCCCGCCCTGGCTGCAACGCGGCAGAATTCCTTCGCTCGACGGCGCGCGGGCGGTCGCCATCGTCATGGTCCTGCTCCAACACGCCCGCGGCTCGACGGGCTTTCCCGATCTCGGGGACTTTCACTGGATCGCGACGCTTGGAATCCTCGGCGTGGAAGTTTTCTTCGTCCTCAGCGGATTCCTCATCACCCTGCTATTGCTTCGCGAGCACACCCGGACCGATGCCATCAGCCTGCGGCAGTTTTATGCGCGCCGAACCCTGCGCATTGTTCCAGCCTATGCCGCGTTTTTGATTGTCGTTGCGATTCTCGCAAGATTGAATATTTTCGAAATCAAACGAGCCGACTGGATCGCCGCCCTCACCTATACGATGAATTTTCGATCGCAACTCACCTGGGCGGTGGGCCATCTTTGGTCGCTGGCGATTGAAGAACAGTTTTACCTCGTCTGGCCGGTGGTGGTGGTCATCGTGATGCGGACGAAGATGCGCCTCGAGCGGCGGATCATTACGCTCGCGCTTTTGGCCGCCGGGGCGATGATCTTTGCTCTTTTGTGCCGTGGGTTGTTGATCTTTGTCTTTCCAAAGCATCAGGGCGGAATCCAGGGATGGACGTTTTGCCGGCTTGATTCGATCGCTGCCGGTTGTTTACTTGCGCTGCTGGCCGCGAATGACTCCGCTCGTTCCAAGCTCAATCGATGGATTGATTTCCCCGGGTCGATGTTCGTCTGGCTCGCACTGCTCGTCGGTTCAATCGCTTATACCCACACGAGCTGGAAGTATTCCTACCCGTGGCATTTCAGCTTTCATCTTTCACTTCAGGCGATGTGCATTGCCGCACTACTGTGGGGGTTGATGCGACGGCCAAATTCGCTGGTTGCCACCCTGCTCAATCTTCGCTTCGTCTCGGCCATCGGAGTTTTGTCCTACAGTGTGTATCTATGGCAGCAGTTGTTCCTATATGACAGCAAATACCCCTGGACGAAGTTCCCCCAGAACATCGCGATCGTGTTTGCCGTGGCGCTCGCCAGCTATTTCTGCATCGAACTGCCATTCCTGCGATGGAAAGAAAAGCTCTCTCGTCGCACCAGCGCGCCGGAAGCGGCGATATCCCCGGCCAGGTGAGCCACTAACGCCGTTTTTCCGCTTCCCGCAGCCTTTGCTTTGCATTTGCTCCCGATGCCGCTAACATTCCACCCCTTACTTTTCCGCAAAGGAACCGACAATGGCTGATTTGAAGATGGTCTATGAAAAGGATGCCCCGCTCGACCCGCTTAAGGGTAAGACGGTGGCCGTGCTGGGCTTTGGATCGCAGGGTCATGCCCACTCACTGAACCTGCGCGACAGCGGCGTGAAAGTGATCGTTGCCAACCGCAAGGACAGCGCCAATGGCCGCCTCGCCGCCGAGCATGGGTTTACGCCCGTTAGCGTCGAAGATGCTGTACAGCAGGGTGATCTGATCATCATGACGCTGCCCGACGAGGTTCAGCCGGAAGTTTATAACAAGTCGGTTGCCCCGCATCTGAAGACCGGCAAGGCGCTTGGCGCCACGCACGGGTTTAACGTGCACTTCAAGACGATTGTGCCGCCGAAGGATGTGGATGTGCTGCTCATCGCCCCCAAGGGGCCGGGCCATCTGGTTCGCAGCGAATACGAAAAAGGAGGCGGCGTGCCGTGCCTGCTGGCGATTCATCAGAATCCCACCGGAAAAGCCCGCGACATCGGTCTGGCCTGGGCGCGCGGCATCGGCGGAGCACGCTGTGGCGTCATCGAAACCACCTTCAAGGATGAATGCGAAACCGATCTGTTTGGCGAGCAGGCCGTCCTATGCGGCGGGCTGGCATCTCTCATCAAGGCAGGATTTGAGACATTGACCGAGGCGGGTTATCCGCCGGAGATGGCCTACTTTGAATGCGTGCATGAAGTGAAGCTGATCGTCGATCTGATCTATCAGGGCGGCCTTGATTACATGCGGTACAGCATCAGCAACACCGCCGAGTATGGCGACCTGACGCGCGGCCCGCGCCTGGTGAATGCCCAGACCAAGGCAGAGATG
>DATAPK010000102.1:0-10608 GCA_036265245.1 Tepidisphaeraceae bacterium
TCTTTGAGGTATTCACCGGGGGAAAATGTTTCTGCGAGCTTCATAGGGCAATTCTCCCATCAATGGTAGTCTTCGATATTGACCACGACGATGATGTTCTTTGGATCGGCCGCCTTGATTTCAATGATCAGTCGATATTTGGCATTCAATCTCAGTGAATACTGATGCGAACGGTCGCCTTTCAGTTTTTCAAGTCGGAGCGCCTTGTATGCCCGAATATCACGCTCATCGTTTGCAGTAGCAATGAACCCAATTACCTTGCGGTAGGCCTTTACAATTGCACGATCAAAGTCGGCGGTGAATTTCACATCAATTGCAAGCCGTCTCCAGCGGTCAGCGGCGAATTCGATCTGCATCGTTGTTCAATCTTACAATGAAAGGGTGAAAAAACAAGATTGCGAGAACAGCTGTTGGTATTAAAGAATAACGCCCCTTTGATTAGAAATATTCCTGACAGAAGGGGGCGGGGCCTTCGGAGAAGGTGTTGAGGAGGCGGAGGGCGGGGGAGGATGCGGCTTTGATGAGGTTAAGCTTGAGGGCGTCGGAGGCAGAGATGTCGGCGCTGACGAGGGAGGCCCAGGTGACGTCGGAGCATTCGAGGTCGGGGGATTCGCCGGCTGGGGAGACGGCGATGCGGCCGTCGGTGATTTCGATTCGGAATTTGGAGACATTGCTTTCGCATTCGTGGATGGCGAGGGTGAGCTTGCCGTTCGTGCCGGCGGGGAGTTTCATCGCTTCGAGCAATCGCTTGTGATCGAGGATGCGGATTTGCATTCTGGTTAGCAACGTTGCGTTGGCGCAGGCGTGTTCGACGGAGCGATGGGCAAGCTGATCTTCCTTGAGAAGACGATTGAGCTGGAGATCGCCGGGGAGCGTGAGATGGGCGACAGAGTATTGATCTTTGAGGCTGGCGAGGAAGTGGAGTTGGCGTTTGAGGGCGTCGGGTGAATCCCAGGATTGATCGAGAACGCGAAGATGGGTTTTGTCGTCTTCCTTTGTTTCGATGAAGAAGATCCAGCCGAGCGCGGGGCCGGTGGGGTTGGGGCGATCGACGGCTTCGAGGCCGTCGTAGCGCGGCATGGTGAGATTGCGATAGGTTTTCCAGCCTTCGATAGAGCGTTCGATGTTGCACTGGCCTTGCTCGCATTCGCGCTGGCGGAGGGCGACGATGGCGGCGTGGTCGGCGGGGGTGACGAAATGGAATCCGTCGAAATCGCCGGTGGGTAAAACGGAAAGCGGGAGAGTCCAATCGGTGCGGCGCTCGGCGAGGCCGTAGCCGAAGTGGGAATAGAAGCTGGCGCGGAAGGGCATGAGAGCGGAGACGACGTCGCCGCGCTCGCGGGCTTTTTTGATGGACTCGGCCATGATTTGGGAGGCGATGCCGCGCTCGGCATTTTTGCCGCCGCGACGATGGGTTTTGACGGTGCCGACATAGGCGACGCCCTGGCAGGGGACGCAGCCGCCGCGAATCCAGAGACGAAGAGCGAAGCTGGTGGTGGTGCCGACGTCGATGCCGTCGCGCTCGGCGATGAGGTAATCGCCGGGCTTGCCGCGCGTGTCGAGCTCGATGGTTTTGCGGAAACGATCCAGAGTGCTGGGGCCTGCGCCGTAACATTGGTGGCGCACGGCGGCTAAGCGGTCATATTCGGATTCGCCGATCCAACGCAGGGTGAGGGGCATGGGGAAGATCATAAATAAATTGGAGGGGAATAACAGGTGGGAAGGATGGGGTGGCGAGCGTGCTTGGATATTTTGGATTGTGGATTTGGGATTTTGGATTGGAAGAGAGTCGCCCTGAATCTGTGTTTTAATCCAAAATCCGCAATCCAAAATGCCGTTTTGAGGCAAATACCGGACTGGTATCGACGGGGCGGGTTCTTCCGATAGAATCGAGAATACGATGCGAGTGATTTTAGCTAACCCCCGCGGATTCTGTGCCGGCGTGAATATGGCGATCGACTGCGTTGAGCAGGTGCTGCAGTCACATGGCGCGCCGGTTTATGTGTTTCATGAGATCGTGCACAACAAGCACGTGGTGGATTCGTTCCGCAGCCGGGGGGTGACGTTTGTGGACAGCATGGAGGAAGTGCCGGAAGGGTCGCTGGTGGTTTACAGCGCGCATGGCATTTCGCCGGAAGTGCGAGCGACAGCGAGGGAGCGGAAGCTGACGGAAGTGGATGCGACGTGTCCGCTGGTGACGAAGGTTCACATGGAAGTGCTGCGGTACGCGAGGGATGGTTTTACGATTTTGTTTGTCGGGCATCGCAAGCATGACGAGGCGGTGGGAACGGTGGGGGAAGCGCCGGATCGGATTATTGTGGTGGAGTCGCCGGAAGAAGTGGAGCAAGTGAACGTGCCGGATGAGAACCAGGTGGCTTTCGTGACGCAGACGACGCTGAGCATTTCGGATGCGCAGCGGGTGATCGATGCGATCAAGAAGCGATTTCCGAACGTTCGATACCCGGCGAAGGATGACATCTGTTATGCGACGACGAACCGGCAGGCCGCTGTGACGCAGATTTCGCCGGAGACGGATCTGGTGCTGGTGATCGGCAGCAAGAACAGCTCGAATTCAAAACGACTGGTCGAGCGGGCGGATGAGCAGGGGATACCGGCTTATCTGATCGATGATGAGAGTGAGATCGATCCGGCGTGGCTGGAGAATAAGCAGTCGGTGCTGGTGACGGCGGGGGCTTCGGCGCCGGAGCATCTGGTGACGGCGCTGCTGGAGCGGTTGAAGCGGGAATATAACGCGACGGTGGAGACGCGAACGCTGGTGGAGGAAGATGTGTCGTTTGAGTTGCCGAAGTCGGTGAGAAGATTGACTGTTGTGCAGTAACCGTTATTTGAAGTTTATAGCTGCGACGCCTGCGTCGCCCATTCGCAAGGCTACCGCAATACGAAGAGGCGACGCAGGCGTCGCGGCTACAGTGATGTTTGCTGATTCTTAATCGTCGCGAGTTTTCGGCCGATAATCCCTTTAAGTTATGCAGTTGATCCCCACTGAGATTCCCGCGGTAAAGATTTTGGCGCCGAAGAAATTCGGCGACCACCGGGGGTTTTTCTCAGAAGTGTATAGCCGCCGGGCGCTGGCGGAGATGGGGATCGAAGCCGATTTTGTGCAGGACAATCATTCGATGTCGGTGGAGAAGGGCGTGCTGCGGGGGCTGCATTATCAGATCGCGCCGATGGCGCAGGATAAGCTGGTGCGGGTGGTACATGGGGCGATTCTGGATGTGGCGGTGGATATTCGTAAAAGTTCGCCGACGTTTGGAAAGCACGTGCAGGTGGTGCTGAGCGCGGAGAACTGGAATCAGATTTTCGTGCCGGCGGGGTTTGCGCACGGATTTGTGACGCTGCAGGCGAATACGGAAGTGTTGTACAAGGTAACGAATTATTATTCGCCGGCGCATGAGCGGGGGATTCGATGGAACGATCCGAAGCTGGGGATCGACTGGGGCGTTGAGGAATCGGCGGTGGTTCTTTCGGCCAGGGATCGGGAGCATCCGATGCTGGCTGAGGTGAAGGATTGGTTTTAAAGAGATGTCACTTGTTACTGGTCACTTGTCAAAGACAAGAACCGGCGAGCGACAAGTAGCCGGTGACAAATAACATGGCGATGAAAGGCATTATTCTCGCGGGGGGCGCTGGGACGCGGCTTTATCCGCTGACTTGTTGCATCAGCAAACAGTTGTTGCCGGTGTATGACAAGCCGACGATTTATTATCCGTTGTCAGTGCTGATGCTGGCGGGGATTCGGGAGATTCTGATCATCAGCACGCCGCGGGATGTGCCGATGATTCAGTCGCTCCTTGGCGACGGATCGCAGATTGGGCTGAAGCTTTCTTATAAGGTGCAGCCGGAACCGAAGGGGATTGCGCAGGCGTTCACGATCGGGGCGGAGTTTATTGGCGGCGATCCGGTTTGCTTGATCCTGGGCGACAATATTTTTTATGGCCATGAGCTGACGACGCTCGTCACGACTTCGGCGAAGCTGACATCCGGGGCGTGCGTCTTTGCTTATCAGGTGAAAGATCCTGAGCGGTATGGCGTAGTGGAATTTTCCAAGGACGGGCGGGCGATCAGCATCGAAGAAAAGCCAAAGCAGCCGAAGAGCAACTGGGCGGTGGTGGGGTTGTATTACTATGATGCCTCGGTTGTGCAGATTGCGCAGAATCTCAAACCTTCTGCCCGCGGCGAGTTGGAAATCACCGACGTCAATCGCGCTTATCTGGCGAAGGGAACGCTGAAGATTCAGCCGATGGGGCGCGGCATGGCGTGGCTGGATACGGGGACGTATGAATCGCTGCTTTCCAGTTCGGTGTTCGTGCAGACGCTGGAGGAGCGGCAGGGATTGAAGGTGGCGTGCATTGAGGAGATTGCGTTCGCGCAGAAATTCATCGACGCGGCGCAGTTGAAGCGGCTGGCGGATTTGGCGGGGAAGAGTGATTACGGGAATTATCTTCGGCGAGTGCTGAAAGATTCGGAAATGCAACCATGATCGTCGGCGTGAATCATGCTCAGGTGAATGTGCCTTCGGAGAAGCTGGAGGAGGCCCGCGCGTTTTATGTTGGGTTTCTGGGGATGAAGCAGGTCGCTCGGCCGACGATTTTTGCGAGTGATGGGATTTGGCTGAACGCGGGGGCGTTCGAGCTGCACATTGGCGTGGAAGACGGCGTGGAGCGGAAGACGCGGGCGCATCTGGCGTATGAGGTGACCGATATTCTTGCATGGAGAAAAAAGGTCACCGAAGAAGGGTGGAAGATCACCGAGCAGCCGAAGATCGCGAATTATGAGCGGTTCCATTTTCGCGATCCGTTTGGAAACAACATTGAGTTGATCGCTCAGGAAAAAAATTAGGATTAACCACGAAGTCACGAAGGGCACGAAGCGTCGTTTGAAATACAGGAATCGCTTCGTGTGCTTCGTGGTTCAAAAACGGATTTAAGAATGCGTACTATTCTCGTCACCGGCGCCGCTGGCTTTATTGGAAGCAACTTTGTCCGCATGCTGATGCAGCGCGGCGAGGATGTGAAGCTGATTGCACTGGATAAGCTCACGTATGCGGGGAATCTGGCGAATCTTGAGGATTTGCTGAGCGATAAGCGGTTGGCGTTCGTCAAGGCCGACATCTGCGATGTCGCGGCGATGACCAAGGTGTTTGAGGAGCATGGCGTGCGCGAGGTGGTGCATTTCGCGGCGGAATCTCATGTGGATCGGTCGATCCTTTCATCGGGGCCTTTTGTGCAGACGAATGTGGTGGGGACGCAGGTGCTGCTGGATTTGGCGAAGGCGAAGAATGTCGAGAAATATCTTCAGGTGAGCACGGATGAGGTGTATGGATCGCTGCCGGAGGATCGGCCGGAGATTATGTTCACGGAGGAGACGCCGCTGCAGCCGAACAGTCCGTATAGCGCATCAAAGGCGGCGGGGGATTGTCTGGTGCGGAGTTATTTTCATACGTTTCACATGCCGGTGCTGATCACACGGTGCAGTAATAACTATGGGCCTTACCATTTTCCCGAGAAGATGATTCCGCTGTTCGTGACGAATCTGATGGAGGGAAAAAAGGTTCCGCTGTATGGCGATGGGATGAACATTCGCGACTGGCTTTATGTGGAAGATCATTGCGAGGGGATTTGGACGGTGCTCAACAAAGGGAAGGCGGGCGAGGTTTACAATATCGGTGGGAATAATGAGATTCCGAATCGGCGGATCACGGAGATCATCCTGAAGGAGATGGGGAAGAGTTGGGATGAGTCGGTGCAGTATGTGAAGGATCGGCCGGGGCATGATCGGCGATATGCGATTGATGCGACGAAGATGAAGCGGGAGTTGGGGTGGACGCCGAAGCATCGGTTTGAGGAGGCGATCAAGACGACGATCGCGTGGTTTAAGAATAATGAGAAGTGGTGGCGGGCTGTGAAGAGCGGGGAATATTTGAAGTATTACGAGCAGCAGTATGTGAAGCGGTGATTCGGTTTGGCGGGGCTTCAAAAGTGGGCGGGGAAAGGTTTCTTCATGCGTTTTTGTGGCGCGGCCGGGGTTTTATTTTTCATGGCGATGTTTTCGATTTGGGCGCGGGGTGAGGTTGATCCGGTGACTCAACTTTCTTCCGGCCGCACGACGCAGCCTTCAGCCAGGAAGCCAAGTGACTTTCCACATACCGGCGAGCCGCCGATGCCGCCCGTGAAGGCGCTGTTCGATACGGGGCTGCGCGATACGAGTGTTTGCCTGGGGCCGGAGGGGACTTATTACATGACCGGCACGATTGGGCCGGATTTTATGGTGGCCAACGAGGGGATTCCGTTGTGGCGATCGAAAGATCTGAAAACCTGGGAATCGCTTGGCCTGGTCTGGACATTCGATCGCGATGGCACTTGGCAGAAACAGTGGACGACCAAAAATGGGAATCGCCGCCGGGCGCTTTGGGCGCCGGAGATTCATTATCTCAAGGGAAATTTTTACATCGCTTACTGCGTGACCGGATTGGGAACCGGGGTTCTGAAAAGCACGACGGGCCAGCCGCAAGGGCCCTACAAAAGCATCAACACGCCTGATGCGCCGCTGACGCCGGGCATCGATGCTTCACTTTTTGAAGATGACGATGGCAAGGTTTATTTTCTGTACGGCAGCGGCGTGATCGCGCGGATGAACGATGATCTGACAGGCCTGGCTGAAAAGCCGGTGCAGTTGCACTGCGATCCGCCGGATGAAGATCCCGATCATCACCATCCCAATCGGCCGGAATCGCCGGCCACTTACGATCGCGTGGGTTTTGAGGGGACGTTCATGTTCAAGGCGAACAATCGATATTACCTCTCATGTGCGGAGCGATATTACGAGCGCTATCACTGCATGACGGCGGAGTCGGACAAAATCTATGGGCCTTACCATGCGAGGTACGTTTCGGTTCCGTACGCCGGGCACAATACATTTTTTCAGGACACGCAAGGGGCGTGGTGGAGCACGATGTTTGGCAACGACGAGGATGCGCCCATTCATCTTCGGCCTGGGATTTTGCGGGTGACGTTTGATCGGGATGGGCACCTGCGGCCGCTGGTGGGGCAGGCGGCTGATGGCAAAGAGAAATGAATCTGGACGATGAGTCGTGCGCGGCTGGATTGCGTGGAAGGGAATCAGCGCGTCAGCGCCTGTGGCGGGCGTTGAAGAGCGGGGGAGTATTTGAAGCATCGCGAGCGGCAGAATTTGAAGCGGTGATCTTTTCTTAGAGCGCCTTCTCATTCCAAAATCCCGCGTTCCGATTCGAATCCGATGTTTCCGGGGCGCAACTCGGATATTCCGGGCTGCGGCTCGGAAGATTGGTCCAGCGCCCCGAAGAATTTGTCTTGCATCTCTGAAAGTCGGTCTTGCGCCCCGAAGATTCCGGGTTGTGTTTCTGAAAATCCATCCCGTAACCCCAATGCAGCGTATTGCGTCACCATCACGTGGTGTGCATTCCCGGCGTTGTGCGCTTGGGATTGCAAGAAGTTGTCGACGAGGGAAAAATGTGCGATTTTGCTGCGCCGGTCGCTATACTTGCGGACAAATCGTTGGGCATTGATGGGTAAAAACCACATTCGAGGGCGGGTAGGGCATGGCTGAAAGCTTCCCAATTTGCCGCAAATTGTCTTCAGGCGGTTCGCCAAGTGGTCGGAGTGCCGCCGAGTCTGGGAATTGGAGAAAGGCTGACTGAAATGAGCCATGAAACAAAATTGAAACTGCCACCTGGGGTGAAACTGCTTCACACACTCGCAAGGCATCGCGACGACACGGTTTACAGCGTGGCGTTTGGCCCACAGGGCGGGAGGCTAGCGAGCGGGGGCGGTAGTATGAGGGTGGAACTCTGGGAGACGGAAAGCGGTAAACTGTTTCGCTCGCTCGATGGGCACCAGAATGTTATCTACAGTGTGGCGTTTGATCCGCGGGGCGAGATGATAGCAAGCGGAAGTGGGGACCAAACCGTGAGAATTTGGAAGGCAGGAAGCGGCGACTTAGTCCATGCAATCGAAGGGTACCAACTTTGGATCTATAGCGTGACGTTTGATCCACAGGGCAAGATATTGGCCAGCGGTGGTGGTGACAAGACGGTGAAAGTCTGGGAGACAAGGAGCGGCAGGCTGCTTCACACTCTCGAAGGCCACCAGCATGCAGTCTTAAGCGTGGCATTTGATCCACAGGGCGAGATCTTGGCGAGCGGAGGTGGTGACAAGACGATAAAGTTTTGGGAGGTGAGGAATGGCAAACTGCTTCGAACGCTTGAGGGTCATCAAGAAAAAGTCTATAGCGTGACGTTTGATCCTCGGGGCATGATGTTGGCTAGCGGGAGCGTTGACAAAACCGTGAAGCTTTGGGAGGCGCCAAGTGGGAAACTGCTTCGCACACTTGAAGGGCACACAGCAAGTATTGATATCGTCGCCTTTTCGCCGGATGGCCGTCTGTTAGCATCGAAAGGCCGCGATCAGACCATCCGCCTGTGGAGTTGCGAGACATGGCAGACGGTCGCGATCATCCCGGAGCCAGCAACTCCAGCTTTGTGGATTCCAGCACTCGCCTTTCATCCCACTCGGTCGCTATTGGCGACCGCTGGCTCTGAGCTAGGCAAGCCATTGAGTGAGCGATCGGGGGCAATCCATATTTGGGAATTGGATTTCGACGTGCTGTCCAGCCAGCGCGCCACCCCAACAGTCACCTACTCGAGTGTTAAGGTGGTATTGGTGGGCGAGAGTAACGTGGGCAAATCTTATCTCGCACACCGAATTGCCACGGGGGCCTCTCCGGCACAGGGCGTCATTAAGAGCACCCATGGCATGAAATTCTGGCCGCTGGAGCCTGCGCCATCTGGTTCAATGCCTACGACGCTCATCGGAGAACGGGTACAGACTTCACTCTTCACTGAAAAGCTCTTCGGGACTTCAGTTGTGGAGGTGAACAAAAGCCAGCGGCGTGACATCGTGCTGTGGGACATGGGAGGCCAAGAGGAATATCGTCTAATCCATCAACTCTTCCTTCACGATACTACGGTAGCGCTGGTGCTCCTCGATCCGACACGCGGCACTACCGCTTTCAAGGAAGTAGAGACATGGAATAAATCGCTGGAACGGCAACTGCGTGGTCGCACGGCTGTAAAATTGCTCGTCGGCGCCAAGATGGATCAACCTTCCGGTACGGTAGATTATAAGGCACTGGAGCGACTACGAGAGGAGTGCGGATTTGCAGCTTACCTTGAAACCAGCGCTGTTACCGGTCGAGGCGTGGATGAATTATGCGATGCTGTGGCCGCCGCCATCGATTGGAACAATCTAGGCAAAACAAGCAGGCCGGAGTTGTTTCAGGCCATTCGAGACGAGTTGGAGCGTCGAAGAAAGAATGGTGTTGTGGTGGTTCTTCTAGACGACTTTAATCATGAATTATCAACGGATGAAAAGGCTGAAACGTTTTCCTTGATTGAACAAGAAGTTTCGCTCGCTTCCGACGCAGATGCCGGAAAAAGAGCATTGTACGCTGTCTGTGAACAACTTGCTCAGCAGGGAGTGATTGCCCTCTCAAGAACGAGCAGCGGAAAGCGCGCGGTGATTTTGCGAATCGAGGAGGTGGAACGTTATGCTGGTTCGCTCGTCCTGGCGGCAAGGAACAATCCTCGCGAGGTCCCGGCGCTGGAATTTCGTGCGATCGCTTCGGAGGGTTTCTCGTGGCCGGGCATTGATGTAAAAGAACGTTTGTCGCGAGAGCAAGAAAAGGCGGTAATCGAATGTACGGTTCAACTAATGTTGGAGCATGGGATTTGTTTCCAGCACGAGGGCTTGATGGTCTTCCCATCGCTCTTTGCTCCCACTCCGGAAACTGCGGATGTGAAATTAGCTCATGCGATATCTCTTTACTATGATTTTGCAGGGGCGATCGACAACATCTATGCCTCATTAGTCGCGTGGCTGGTGCTAGCCAAGGAGTTCGGCAAAGTACGGCTCTGGTCAGATCGGGCGGAGTTTGAGATCAAGGACGGCGGACTGTGTGGTTTGCGGAAGGTGGGCCGAGCCGGTGGATTTGCCCACGTGGACGTGTATTTTGAGAAGGATACACCAGATCGTCAACGCGAGGAGTTCATTAGTTTTGTTGAAGACCATTTGAGGCAGAATGGCGTGGAGATTCGCGAGCATGTGGCGATCACCTGCCCCTGCGGACATGAGTTCACCGAAGGCACGCTGCGTCAGCGCATCGCCCGGGGCGAAAAAGATGTGGGGTGTCCCGTCTGCGAGACACGACATAGCATGACCGATGGCGCGGCCGCTGCGCGCGAACGCGATGCAAAGATCGAGCAGCATACTTGGGCGCTTCGAACACAAATTGAGAAGCGGCGAGAGGAGTTGACGGAGCAGGCAACGCAGACGCTTGCGAAGTCTGAGAAAGCCGAGCCCCAAACCGGCCCCATTCGCTTGCTTCACTTGAGCGATCTTCACTTTACAAAGGACACGCCAGTGGATGCGCGGCTACAGTGGCTGCTTGATGACCTCAAACTGGATGGTGGCCTCGGAATCAAGGAACTCGATTACTTGGCGATTACTGGCGACTTTACCGATAAGGGGGGCGCAGAGGGTTTTGAGAAGGCCT
>DATAPK010000103.1:0-4708 GCA_036265245.1 Tepidisphaeraceae bacterium
CAGGACCAACCGTAAGCCACAAGAATTTCATCGATACCAGACGAAGCGTAAAATTTGATCGCCTCCGCCATCCCCGCACGATATTCCTCAACAGAAAGCAGACGTGTTACGATTTCCATTTTTCTAGAGATATATACTCCAAGAAGCGGATCGCTTCCTCCATCTATTCCCTCGAATCCAACTTAAACGTAAACATCACCGAATCCCGCGGAAACTCCACCCCACCCATCGTCGCATAAAGCTTCATCGCCGGCCCATTCAGCCGATCCGTCAGCACCCACGCCTCCCCACATCCCAGCCCCTTCCCAACCTCCAGCATCGCCCCCAGCATCTTCTTGCCAATCCCAAGCTTCTGGTGCGTCGGCCCAACCGCCACTTCATTAATCCAAAGCTCCGCCCGCTTGTCCGGATGAACATAATGCACCGCCGAAACAAACCCCACCACCACTCCATCGCTCACCGCCACCACCAGGTGATGACGCGGGTCATTCAAAAACTCCACGCATCGCCCTTCATTTATCTCATGATCAAAAACGCCTTCCGCCACGCGCTCAAGCACATGCTCTTCACCTGCCACAAGGATTATGATCTCAACCTTATCCATCTGCCCAATTCTACGTTGTGAAAGCCAACCCGCATTATCAAATCCGGCGACAAGTCTCGACGATTTCTCCAGCGCGCCCTGCGGCCACCGGATCGCGCGTCGAGGGAGAAATCGTGCGTTTCCAGCCCAAATCCGGCGTTGCGCAAATTTCTGGATGGTGTGCGCACCGAAGCGCCATGCGTGCGGAGTGAAGCCGAACCCTTCCGCTTGCAGTCGGAGGCGCGTATTGCGCTGCGGGCGCGTTCCGCTTCGCTCGGCAAGTCGGCGGAAGCGCTGCGCAGACGGTGGCAAATCCTCGGGACGAAATCCCGCGGCCGGGGGATGATGCGCGCTCCCCTGCGGGCGCAATCCGCTTCACGCCGGAATTCACCGGCCGCAAGCCGCATGAGATGAATATCGTGGCGCGGTTGGCCGGGCGTGCGCGGGCATACACGAAGCGGGGCAGCAAACGCGGGTTTTGACGGATTGGCCATCCCACAGTTCCAGAGTCGGATTTTTTGGCCTAAAATAGACCTATGTCCAAACTCCGTCTCGGCGTTCTCGGTCTCGGCGAAGGCCGCTCCATTATCTCAGCCGCCATCAACAGCGATCTGTGGGAACTCGCCCGCATCTGCGATCTCAATGAAGATCTCTGCAAGGAACGCGCCGCCGAGTTCCGCTTCCCCAATTACACGCTTCGCTCCGATGACCTTTTCGCCGACCCCAACATCGACGCCATCGGCATTTACACGCCCGATCCTCTGCACGCCAAGCACATTCGCCAGGCCCTCGACGCCGGCAAGCACGTCATCTGCACCAAGCCGCTGATCGATAATCTGAAAGACGCGCACTCGCTCCTCGACGCCCAGAAAAAATCCGGCAAGCTGGTTCTGGTCGGCCAAAGCTCGCGCTTCTTCGCCAGCATGATCCGCCAGCGCACCGACTACGACGCCGGCAAGCACGGCGATCTTTTCTCAGTCGAAGCCGAATACAACGCCGACAACCGCTGGTTCCTCCAGAAAGCCTGGGCCAAAACCGGCGGCCTCAAATGGCTCTACGGCGGGCTCTCCCACCCCGTCGATCTCGTCCGCTGGTATCTCCCCCAAATCGACGAAGTCATGGGTTACGGCCTGCTCACCGAAAACGGCCGAACCCTCGGCCTCGAACATGAAGACTCCATGCACTTCATCCTGAAAACCACCGACGGCCGAATCGCCCGCGTCTCCGGCTGCTACAGCGCCCCGCCCCAGCCTCACATGCGCGACAGCCACATGACCTGCGTCCTGCGCGGCTCGCTGGGCGCCAGCCAGGCCGACTATTACGACCTCCGCTACAGCACCCATTTCAAAGGCGAGGGCTGCGTGCAATACGACATGGAACAGCAAGCCCCCTATTACTTCCGCTTCGGCGGCCGCGGCCACCACGCCGGCGAATACCAAAACTACATCGAATATTTCGCGAGATGTATCGCCAAAAACGAAACCCCCAAACCCGACCTCACCGAAGGCATTGTGACCGTCGCCGTCATGACCGCCATGGAACGCAGCCTGCAAACCAAATCCCCCGTGAAGATTCGCTCGATCCTAAAGGAGTTCGATCTCGAACAGTTGGCATGAATTGAATTTTCAGGGGGAGCTTATGTGTCTGAATCATTCAAACATTCGCAAGCAGACGGAAATATTCGTCTCGCGAAATCCCCGCTGTGCGAAGATTATTGCGAATGATGAAAACCGGCACTTCATCGTAAGTTGGAATGACCACCGGACGCGAAACTCCCGCTTTCACATAAGAGCGATGCGATCCTACTTGCCTTGCAAACACAAATCCCGAGGCAAGAAAAATCTTTTCCAATCGCTGCCAGGATACCGGCGTGATTCTCGGCATGGTTCAGACCGCCAGCACATCCTGCTGCTGTGCGACAATTTGAGGAGCCACCCACTTATCCCCTTGCAGGGTGTAACCGCATTCTTCAAGCACATCGTCCAGCGTCCCTTGCTCGCGAGCAGTTGCGATGAAAAGCTCCACCGCCTCCTGCAGCGCCCGTCGAGCCGCCTCCGGCGAATCACCGGCGCTGGCAACATCCAGCGGCAAAGCATGTGCGATGAATTGCTTCCCCTCCCGCCAAACGCGCGTTGTGGTTTCGATGTTCATCCGATTCATTATATCATATCAAGCCGCCGCCGGCAGCGAGAGGGGTGGAATCGTGCTGGAAACCGCAACCATCGCAGCCGGTTGCTTCCCTTCAATCCCGCGACATATCTCATACTTCCCCCGTGATTCCAGCATCAGCCCTTCGCTGTTCACCTTCTCCATCCACCGATCGCGCAGCTCCCTCGCCGCCGCCACCAGCTTGGGATCGTTCTTCACCTTCTGCTTTTTCTCTCTCACTTTCGCTTTCTTCTCGACAGCAGAAGACGATGGATCGAGCTCCGGCTTTGCCGACGGCTTGCCAAACTGCACGCGCGAACGCGTCGGCTCCTGAAGCACGGGAGCAGTTGCCAGTTGCGAGTTACCAGTTGCCAGTAAACGCTTCGACGACCGCTTCTTCCCCTCCAACTCAGTCCTCAGTCCTGAGTCCTCAGTCCTGTTCTCCCCCGGCAGCACAATCGGCATCACATCCCGCCAACTCGTCCCCGGCGGAATCGGCAACACCAATCGATCCTCTCGAATGCTTCCGCTGTTGGTCTGCGCTGGAAACCAATAAGGCGTCGTCTCATCGCCCGCACGAATCCGCCGCTGCCAGAAAATATGAACGCGCGATTTCGCCGCACTGCCGGTGCGAAACGCCAGCGGCACGAACCCCATCGACTCCCAAAACCGATTCGCCTCGATATCCTGCGCACACCAGCAGCAATACAACCTGCACCCATACGCCGATCGTTCAAACTGCGCCTTGAGCAGCGTCGCCCCAACGAGCGAGCGCCGTTTCCCCTCGGCAATGTTGATCTGGTAGATGATCCCAACGTCATCGCGCTTGAAATATTGATCGTTGCCGATCAGGTAACCGACGGGAGCAGAAGTCAGAGGTCGGAGGTCAGAGGTCAGATACGCATTTTCTGACTTCTGATCTCTGACTTCTGACCTCTCCTCTGCCACCAACACCTGCCCCAACCGCACCTTCCCTTCCAGCGCCTTGGTCGGCATCCATCCAACCTGCTTCGTATGCTTCTTCTGAAGCGAATCGATAAACGGCAGATCGTCCATCGTCGCGGGACGAATCATGATCGGCATTTTCGGAATCGGAATGATCGCACTCATGACGCCACCGTCCCATTCTGCGGCCATCTCACCGCCGGCGTGATGCCGTCCATCGCCGCCTCCAATTGCCACGCCGCCCCGACCGACACATCCGCGTTGAACTCGACTTCAATCCAGTCCGCCCCGACCGCGTCGACATAAATGCATCCTTCCATCACGCCGTCATTGGTAAACGCGCTGAACGCAAAAGGCACGGTCGATCCATCCCATGCGATGGGCGCCGAGAAGAAGACCTTCAAATTAAACGTCAGATCGCCAACGGTAACGTTGACAATGGTCAACCCCGTCCGCGCAACCTGTACGTCGCGCCGCTTTCGCCGCACGCGCCGCTTGGATGGTGTGATGGTGGTGGGGAGGGACATGAGAATCCTTTCGGATGACAAGGTGAATGGGTGACAAGGCGACAAGGCGAAGAAGGCAACTGCGTTTGCGGTCCGCATTCACCTTGTCACCCGATCACCTTGCCACCCTGTCATTTGCAACTACGCCGCAGCCTTCACCGGCGCGCTCTCCGTCACGGATGTAATCATCGCGCCGCTGCCGCCCACGCCGAAGTTCACGTTGAACTGCGCCCACGCGCCAACCGCTGTCGAGCGCACCGCCTGCACCTGATAGGTGACAGACGATGAACCCGCAGGCAGCGTGTCATCAATGAATGTCTTATCTCCGGTTCCGCCGAGATAAGAGAAATCACCGACGCCGCCGATGCGCCGCCACACTTGATAAATCGTGCCGCTCGTGCCCGCGGGATTGTTGCACTTCCACGCGAGGTTGAGCGCTCCGTTCCCGTCGAGCGAAACCTTGAAATTGCTCGGCGTGCCGGGCGCGGGCTTGGGCGAGGGCGTTGCCGGCGCGGGAATCTGCGCC
>DATAPK010000104.1:0-14076 GCA_036265245.1 Tepidisphaeraceae bacterium
TTGTGAGAAGCACCGGCTTGGTGGCTTTGGAGACTTTGCTGGCGGCGCGCGGGGAGCTGTTGTTGCGGGCGCGCGGTTTTGGCTGATTGGGTCGTGACTGGTTTTTTCTCGTCGGCACGAGTTTGATCTCCTTCATCACGGGCTTGGACAAAAGCTTCTTCGGCAGCTTCGTTCGATTTGCAGAGATGACCTTGCCGCTTCCGTGCTTGCCCATGGAGGGCATTATCACCGACCTGTAGCGTTGCTTGCAATTCGATTTATTTTTCGGTGGCCGATATGATTGGCGGGTCTGGAGGCGATGTGATGAAAATCTGCTGGCGAGTGCCGGTTTTAATGTTGTTTTTTGCCTATGCTGCCACCTTTGGGGCCGGTGAGAGGGCTTGGGATTCGACGTTTGACAATACCCTGTTTAACGTGCCCAAGGGGTGGAGCAAGGTTGAGAAAGACGGGTCGGTGCGGATGACGCCGATTGGTTTGGACGCGGGGGATCAGGTGGCGATCGTGATCACGCCGGGCGGGGTGCTGAAGGCGGATTTTCCGACGGCGTTCAAGGATTATCGCGGCCTGCTACGGGGAAAGTTCCAATATCGCGAATCGCAGACCCAATCGACCAAGGCGGATGAGGGATATGCCGTGCTTTATGCGGCGGAGGTGCTGGAGAACCCGACGGAGAACCAATACCAGTGGCGATGCTACCTGGGCTCGAACCCGGGGGGGAATCGGATTGAGATGGTGATGCTGGTTGCGTCGAGCGAGGCGCTCTATAACCGATTCACACCGGCGTTTGAGGAGTTTGCCAAGACGTTGAGCTATAAAAACGCCAAGGCGGGGGCGAGTCCAACCAGCGCACCATCGACACAACCAGACAGTAAATAAGTTATGCCCGCAATACCGCCCCTACCGACGCGACAGGTTCATCTGGATTTTCATACATCGCCGTTTATTGGCGACGTTGGGGTGGATTTTGATGCGCGAGAATTCGCCGAGATGTTTCGGGCGGCGCACGTTAATAGTGTGACGCTGTTTGCCAAGTGCCATCATGGGCATCTTTATTACAACACGAAGCATCCGGCGCGGCATCCGGGGTTGCGAAAGGGATTTGACCTGCTGGCGAGACAGGTGGAGGCGCTGCATCGGGTGGGGATTCGGGCGCCGATTTATCTTTCGGTGTTGTGCGATGAATACGCGGCGGATGAGCATCCGGAATGGATCGCTCGGGAGCCGGATGGAAAGCCGGTGGGCGCGGGGCCGCTTGCGCCGGGGTGGCAGATTCTGGATATGGCCAGCGCGTATCAGGAATATCTTGCGGAGCAGACGGCGGAGGTGTTGAAGCTGTTTAGGCCGGTGGATGGGATTTTCTTTGATATGTGCTGGGATCAGCCGAGCCTGGGGAATGACTCGGTGGCGGCGATGCTGAAGCGAAATATGAATCCGGAGATCGAAGCGGATCGGGATAAGTATGCGCATGAACTATCATTGCAATACATGAAGCGATTTTCGGAGATGGTGCGGGGGAGTGCGCGGGGGGCGACGTGTTATTTTAATGGCAGGCCTTACTGGGCGATGCGGGATGATCTGCCGGCGCAGACGCAAGTGGAGATTGAGGCGTTGCCGACGGGCGGGTGGGGATATTTGTATTTTCCGAAGAACGTGCGATTTGCGCGCACGCTGGGGAAGCCTTGCCTGGGGATGACGGCGCGGTTTCATAAGAGCTGGGCGGATTTTGGCGGGCTGAAGCCTTATGCGGCGCTGGAATATGAAACCAGCCAGATGGTTTCGCTGGGTGCGCAGTGCAGCGTGGGGGATCAGCTTCATCCGCGCGGCACGCTGGATAAGGCGGTTTATCAGATGATCGGCAAGGCGTATGCGCGGCTGGAAGAACGCGAGCCTTGGACGATCGACGCGCAGCCGGTGGCGCAGATTGGGGTGTTTCAAATTCCGGCGGGGACGCGCGTGAATGAAGGGCTTAGCGGCGCGGATGAAGGGGCGGCGCGGATGATGATGCAGTTGAAGCATCAGTTCGACATGATCGACGCGAAATCGGATCTGACGAAATATGAGATGCTGATTCTGCCGGATCGGGTGGGGCTGGATGCGGATTTGATCAGACGGTTAAGCGCTTTTGTGAAGCGCGGGGGCGCGCTGCTGGCGAGTGGGTTTAGCGGCGTGACCGAAGATGGCAAGAAGCTTTTGCTTGGCGAGTTGCCGATCAAGCCGGCGGGGGTTTCGCCATTTCAGACGACTTATATTCGGTTTGGCAAAGAAGTGGGCGACGATGTGCCGGCGACGGATCATGTGATGTATGAGCGCGGGTTGCGCGTGACGGCGGCGCGCGGGGGGAAGAGCGTGGCGCGGGTGGTGGAGCCTTATTTCGATCGGTCGTGGCGGCATTTTTCGTCGCACTTTCAGACGCCTGCGGACAAGGTCAGCCGGTTTTCGGCGGCGATCATCAAAGGTCGAGTGGGATACATTTCATATCCGATTTTCAGTGCGTTTCATCAGCATGGGAATCTGCCGTTCAAACTGCTGGTGCGGAATATCATCGATCAGCTTTTGCCTGAACCTGTGCTGCGGATCGCGGCGCCGAGCGGGACGGAGGCGGCGATGATGCGGCAGAAGAATCGGACGATCGTTCACATTTTGCATTACACGCCACAGCGACGGACGGCGAAGCTGGATTTGCTGGAAGAGATCGTGCCGATCTTCGATGTGCCGCTATCGGTGAAGCTTGCGAAGGCGCCGAAGCGCGTTTATTTCGGGCCACAAAAGGTGGCGATTCCGTTTGAATATCTTCGGGGGAGAGCGAACTTGCGCGTGCCGCGGGTGGATGGGCACGCGATGGTTGTGTTCGAATAAAAAAGCCGCTTGCGGTTTAGTGCTGGGAAGCGCTAAACCGCAAGCGGCGATGGAATCGATTTACATTTCTTTACATCTCAACGGCGACGGCGACGTAAGGTTGCCAGACCCGCGAATGATGCGAAAAGCGTCAATGTTGCGGGTTCGGGAACGAGTGTTCCAAGGGCCGGCTGCGAAGCAAGGGGCGTGACGCCGAAGTTTGCCGCCAAGGCGTTGAAGTCTGCGACGTTCACGGTGCCATCGTAATTGAAATCTCCTCCCGACCAGACGGAGCTGGAGCCGTAATTGGTGGCGACGGCGTTGAGGTCGAGGAGATTGACCTTGCCGTCGAGATTGGCGTCGCCGCTGTAGGTATAGCGGACGATGACATCAGTGGGGTTGACGGACTGGGTGGCGACGCTGTTGATACCGACGACTGAAGCGACGGCATAACCGAGGGCGGTGGGATGAGCGGCGCCGAAGGCGGCTTGGGCGGCTGAGCTGGTCAACTGCCCTGCCGCGCCGGTGCCTTTCCAATCGCCATTGGTGGAAGGCGAGCCGGTGACATCGAAGGCATTTTTGAGATAAGTACCGACCGTCGCGACCGGCGTGTTGGTGAGCACCATGGAGTTGTTGCTTAGATCCATCGTGCCGCCATTGAGCGCCAGAGAGCCGACGGTGCTAAGCCCGGCCAAAGTATTGCTGGAGGATTGCGAACGCACAACGGCGGTGCTGGACGAGTCGGTGATGAGAGCGGTCTGTACAAACTTATTGGCAGTGAGGGACGACCCGCCGGTGATGGAGGTTGTGCCGGTGCTGGTGAGATTGCCGACATTTTTGGTGCCGGCTTTGACGTTGAACGAACCACTGTTGGCGACATTCACGAAATTAGTACCGTCAGAAAGCACGTCAAGCGAGCCGTCGACGGGCAGGCCGTCGGGGGCGATATTGTTGACGACGTTGACGGTGGAAGCAGCGCTGATGTTCATTTGAGCGCCGGCACCGACGGTGGTTGCACCGCCTTGATTGGTGCTGCGATCGATGACGAGCACGCCTGGACCGGTGACGTTGAGAGTTGAGCCGGCTTCCCAGGTGACGCTGCCCGGCACGCCGTTGGTGTTGTTGGCGGTGGTGAGGACAACGTTTCGAGCGGTGCCGGTGTTGACGGGGTCGGAGAGAAGAATGGTGGAGGCGGGGCCGGCTTTGATTGTCAGGTTGCCGGAATATCGCGCGCCGTCGGGGTTATTGGAGTCGCCTTCGCTGAGCGATCCGCCGCCATTGGCGTCGGTGTCGCGGGTGGTCGTCAGGGTGCCGCCGGCCATGACAATTGGATTACGAAGCGTGTTGGGGAAGTCGCTGCCGCTGGTCAGGCTGTTTGCCTGATTGGTTGCGACGGCGAGGATACCGCCGGGGTTAATGGTTACGGTGTCACCAAATGTCTGTGAGCCTTTAAATCCGAGGGCATTGAGCGGCTCACCAAATCCGCCGGGGTTGACGGGACCGACCTGAAGAATGCCTGCATCGAGTTCCCAGTTTCCGGCAAAGTTATTCGCCGGTGAAGTTCCGCCGGATAGAAGCACAACGCGGCCCGGACCGTTGACGCGGATTGTCGCGAAAGTATCGCCACTTGAGTTGGATGCCTTAACCGCATTGCTGAGGGTGAAGACGGTTGCGGCGGTGGTGGCGGTGAGATTCACCACACTTTGCGAGCTTGCGGTTCCGGCGACGATGCTGAGCGACGTGCTGCTTCGTCCGTAACCTGCAATTCCGGTTGCCGCCAATGTGCCGCCATTGGCCAGATTAATTTGTGGGGCTGTTTGTATTTGACCGTTGCCGAGGGTGACGCCTTTGATCTCAAGCTCGCCGCCGACATTGATATTCAAATTGCCTTGGCCCAGGGCAGAGGCGCCGGAAAAGCCGACGGTTGTTACGTTGGATGTATCCACGGCGGCAACGGTGACGGTTCCGCCGTTGATGGTGACACCGCCGACGAAGGTTCCGCTGGGAGAAAAAGCATTCAGTATGGTTGAGCCGGAGCCGGCGAAGGTGAGGCCTGATGCGCCGCTGATTGGCTGGTTGACTGAAACGGTCTTGCCGGCGGCCACCGTCCAGGTTTCAACTCCGCCGATGGTAATTGGCGTATTGAGGTTTACCGATTGGTTGGCGACCAACGCGTTGTTGATCTGAAGCGCGCCGCCGGTCAGTGTGTGAACCGGAGCGCTGGAGGCGAATGTGACCGACCCTACCGTGATGCTGGTTCCGAGCGTCACGGTTGCGGGGAGGGTGCCGTTGGAAAAGACCGCGTTGTCAGGGGTTACGCTGCTGAATGTCGCGGGGGCATTGCTGGCATCGAGCCAGTTGTTTGTGGTTTCCCAGTTGCCGGTGCTGCCGTTCCAAGTGAGGTTGCGACCATTGACGATGACAATCGGTGAAACATCAAGGTTGAAATTATCGAATCGGCTTGTGACCGCCGCCGTTGCATTGTTCAGATGTGCGCCGAGGAAACTGAGCGCCGTGCCCGTGAAAGTGTTGTCGACGGCGGTGCCGTTGGCGGTGTAGCCTGAAGTGATTGTGGGGTCGGCAAAGGCGGTTGCCCCGTCATTGCGCGTGGCGAGCGCCCAACTGTTGTTTGTGGGATCAAAAACGACCTTGGCGCTCCAGAAATTATTGAAAGCGTCGACCGTGGAGGCGTCAATGACGGTCTGAACGCCACCCAAGCCACCAGTATAACGAACGAGCTTAATTGGATCGGGCGAGCCGCTATTGCCAACGATCAGTGCATATCCATTGCCGGCCGCCTGGAAATTCTGGTCGGTTCCACCCAGCACAAAAGCCTGGCCATAGGTTCCCGATCCACCCAAACTAAACCCGGATGGATTGGTTCGGGTGAATTGCATGTTCAAAGTCCAGGTCACCGAATTGCCGGTGTTTGAACTTAAGGTGCTGTTGAAGGGGGAAGAAAACGCAGACATGGGGGTCGAGACGTCGACCGAGCCAACAACGATGGGTGTTCCATTGGCATTGTCAGTGAGATCGAGAATGTCGTTGTTTTCGATTGTGGCCCCACCCTTGTTGCCCGTGGGGGTGGTGGAAAGCGTGGTGGTATAGGCATAGGTTGATCCGATATTGAGATCCGAGCGATTGAAATTATCGCTGTAGACGCTGGCTGCCTGACCCCTTCCGGCGTGTGCCGTTGCGGCGACCAAAGCTGCCAAGGCCAATTTCTTCTTTTTGGAGTGATTCATTATCTCACCTTTCCGTGTAAACACACAACATCTCCTTGGCCCGCCAAAGGCAGACCAGTGGAGCTATTCACTTCACTTTGGACCCTCAAAACAAAGGGGGGCACACCAAGCACCGCACCGGGGACTGTATTATGACGATCCAGTCCGAGAATTCCAGTATATTATGAAAATATAACGATAGCGGGAAAATGCTTACACGATGCAAACAAAGGGGTTGTGGACATACTGGGCTGCCGCACTAGGGGTGGGGGATAAACCGGAGCGCGCCTGGATCGACGCAGTAATGCAAGCCTGTTGGTTAGCGGACGTCCCATCAAGATGTTGGAGAAGAGCGCTAAGCCGCAAGCGGCGCGGATGAGGTGCCCAGAAGGGGAAACTGCTTGTGATGTCAATTCGACCCTTCGTGCGTGAGATGCTTCCCCTGAAAGTGGGATCAATTTTGTCCCTCTGCCCCTCCCGCGATCCGTAGACATTGCGTAGAATGCGGTGGACCACCCCTTTGAAGGGAGAGTTGTATGGCGGTATTTGCGTATGAGGCGATGAATTCCTCCGGGCAGGAGGTCAAGGATGAGATCGAGGCGGATACGTCGGAAGACGCGATCGCCAAAATCCGCGGCAAGGGGTTCTTCCCTACCAAGGTCCGAGAAAAAGCGGGGAAAAAGAAGGTTAATAAGAAAAAGGGGAAGGAAGAGGAATCGACCAGCCTTTCCAAAAAGCGGAAGATGCCGATTTCGATCGGCGGGGTGCCGCGAAAGCAGTTGGTGGGGTTCACGCGGCAGCTTTCGACGCTTCAGGACGCAGGCCTGCCGATTTTGCGATCGCTGCAAATTCTGGAAGAACAGCAAAAGCCGGGGTTGCTGAAGGCGATTATCGGGGGCGTGGCGGATGAAGTTGAAGGGGGCGGAACGCTATCCGACGCGATGGCCAACTATCCCAAGGCATTTGACAAGCTTTATGTGAACATGATCAATGCCGGCGAGGCGGGCGGCGTGCTCGACATCATCCTGAACCGCCTGGCGGATTTCATGGAGAAGGCCGCCAAGCTCAAGAAGAAGGTCATCGGCGCCATGATTTACCCCGGCGTGGTTATCTCCATCGCCGTCGGCATCGTGTCGATGATCATGATCTTCGTTATCCCGAAGTTCGAGCAGATTTTTAAAGACTTCAAGACCGATCTGCCGGCGGTCACGCAGGTGCTGCTGGCCATCAGCCGGTGGTTCGCGCCGCCGACCAATGGGTGGGCGTATGTGTTATTCAGTCCGATAGGATTCGCGCTGATCGTGAAGCTGTTGCGGATGAGCGAGGGGGGCAAATATTTTGTGGATGCGGTGAAGCTGAAGATACCGATTCTGGGGTCGATTCTGGCGAAAACCGCGATCGCGAGATTTACGCGAACGCTGGGCACGCTGATTAGTGCAGGCGTGCCGATTCTGGATGCGATCAACATCACGAAGGAAACGTGCGGCAACGAAGTATTCTCGCGCGCGCTGGGCAAGGTGCATGATGCGATTCGCGAAGGCGAATCGATGGCCGACCCGCTGCGCGCGGCGAAGATTTGCGACGCCATCGTCGTCAACATGGTTGACGTCGGCGAAGAGACCGGCGATCTCGACAAGATGCTGATCAAAGTCGCGGACAACTACGACAGCGACGTGGACGTGCTGGTGGGCTCGCTGATTTCGATTCTCGAGCCGGTGATGGTGGTGGTGCTGGGCGTGATGGTCGGCTTTATCGTGATCGCGTTGTTCTCGCCGATGATTTCGCTGATTCAGACGGTGAGTTCGCCGTCGAAGAAGTGATCCGTTGGATGATGATCCAATATAAAGCGGCGACTAAGTGGTCGCCGGCGTTTCCCGCGACCAATGGTCGCGGCTTTGTAAATTGTTTTGGAATTGGTGAAGCGGAGTATTCATGTTTGATCGCAGCCGAGTTGGCCGAGGGTTCACGCTGGTGGAGTTGCTGGTGGTGATCGGAATCATCGCGCTGCTGATGGGGATTCTGCTGCCGGTGGTGGGGAAGATTCGCACGGCTGGTTATATCGCGGATTCGAAGAATTGGGTTAGCCAGATTCAGGGGGCGGTTGAGCGGTATTACACGGATTTTCATGCGTATCCGGGGCCGATTTCGAATAACAATATTGCGGATCAAGGATTCGTCGTCGCAAATTATGCGACCGTGCCTGTTATCGCCGCCCAAGCGGATGCTCCGGGATTTGATGTCACCAACTTCGATGCAAAGAAGGTGACGGGTTCAGAGAATCTTGCGTTGGGTTTGCTAGGTGGTCTCACGCTCAGTGGTGGCGCAGTCACTTATAACCCATCACAGGTTGGATTGGGTCCACTCAATCTGAGCGCTTCTAATCCCAAGCGATATCCTAAGTACCTCGATGCGGTCAATACCTCGTTGCACACCGAAGGCGGGAACGAGCCCAGTCCGGGAATGAAATCGGGTCACTATACGGACGAGGGCGGCGACGCAGACGACACCATCATTCCGGAGTTTGTCGATCGCTTTCCTGATCCGATGCCCATTCTTTATTTGCGATGTAAACGCAGCGTTGACCCGATTACCACGGGCCTCACCCCCACAAACAACAGTGTCATCACCTACACGGCGGGATTCAGTTCCACATCAGCGACGCGGGTTGGTGCTTATGATCTGAGTCAGATTGTGGCTTATACCCAGTCATCCACTGGCACGTGGCCGTCACTCACGGCGGATACCGCTATGCCGCCTGCAGCGAGTTCTCGTGCCATTGGCGCGAGTAAGAAAATGCCGTCGGCCTACAATGCGACCTCTGCGAGTGCTTCACCGCTCACCGTAAGCGTGCCGTTTCATGGTTTACGGCAGGTAAATGCCGGGGCTGTGACGAACATGTCGCAGGCCACGGGCACCACACCCTATATTTATCCCTACGATGCGTTTTCTTATTTCCAAAGTCCCACAACCCTGAACACGCCTCGCCAAAAGGATGGGTACATCCTGATCTCACCAGGCAAAGACAGAATATATGGAACCGACGATGACATTTGCAGTTTCGGCGACGTCAAGCCGTGATACGCGCCGCGCGTTTACGCTGGTGGAACTTCTGGTGGTCATTGGGATCATCGTGGTGCTTGTCGGTATTCTTACGCCAGCAGTGATGAAAGCGTATCGATCAGCCACACGTGCGCGCATCGCTGCGGATCTGAATACGATCGCGACGGCACTGGAATCATACAAA
Organism: Tepidisphaeraceae bacterium; assembly: GCA_036265245.1. Taxonomy (GTDB): domain Bacteria; phylum Planctomycetota; class Phycisphaerae; order Tepidisphaerales; family Tepidisphaeraceae; genus DATAPK01. The sequence continues at coordinate 9,304 of DATAPK010000104.1, forward strand.
TCTGATTTCGGAGATTACCCCCGACCCGACTCCAGCGGAGCCGGCGCTGGATTCGCGAGCTTGGGACGATATCTAATTGGCCCATACGGGAATCCAGCCAGCTTTATCCCTCCTGTCGCGCCTTATTTGCCCGGTGATTGTCTGTCAGTTGGTTCGAGCCCCAACATCACGGAATATGTATGCGTTCATGACACAAGCACCGGTCCTCCAACAGCCGACTGGGCAATTTTCGGTTTCAATGACGGGCACGATGGTCCGGGCTATCAAAAAAAGCTTGTCGGACAGTATAGAGGGAAAGTGTATGGGCCCTATCTTCAGCCGGATAAATTCAAAACCCGCGGGCTTGCCGTTCTGGATTCGATCGGCAATCCAATCCTCTATTTTCCGGCCTCGCCAGCTCACAACAACATCAATGTCCTCGGCGGCTACGTCGGCACGGGCAATACCTCAGAATATAACTTCAACGACAACCTGAACTTCTTCCATCAGGTTGCCGACACTGACGCCACCACGAATGCCACGTATCGCATCAAAGCCATGCTGGGCGATTGCAATACCAATGGACAAGTTGATTCTGTCCCTTATCCCAACGCTCCCAGTGAGACTGCTGCTGCGACAGTGCCCTACTTGCTTTGGTCGGCTGGTCCCGATGGATTGTTTGGACCAACAACGATTACACAGGGCGCTAGTGTGGCCGATTACCTGGTAAATTTTCAGCAAATCCAAAAGTGCGACGACGTGACGAATTTCAGCAAATGAAATCAGGGGTTATTTATTCCTTCTCTCGCTCGTTGTCCTTTACTCCTCGCCGCATGCGCTCTCGCCGGGGGTTTACGCTGCTTGAATTTCTTACCACGGTGGCGGTGTTGATTATTCTGCTGGGGTTGATGGTGGATTTGGCGGGGTATGTTCGGAACCGGTCGGCGACGGACTTGGCGAGGCAGGTGCTTGGCAGCCTGGATGAAGCGATGGGCCGGTATTTCGACAAATACAAGGCCGACCCCGGCGTGCATGCGTTTGCGGCGGAGTCGGAGGGGCAGGAGGATGAGGAGGCGTTGTTTCGGCTTGCCCAGCAGAACAACCGCGACTTTGTGGCGGCCCTGAAGCAAGGCGGATTGCTGAAGGCGGATGTGATCGCGGGATTGCCGGCTTCGATTTATGACGGCGAGAGTTTGAATGATGCGTGGGATATGCCCATCGTGTTTGTGCAGTCGAAGCAGGGTAAGATGGGGCGGTCGCCGTCGGACCGCGGGTTTTTCTTTTCGGCGGGCCCGGACAGACTTTATCGGACGCGCGAGGACAATCTGTATAGCTATGAAGTGAGCAGGGCCACGCAGTGAGGTGGAAGCCCGAAATCCGAAACCAGAATGACGAATGAAACTCGAATGACGAAATCCGAATAACCCATCCCTTGGTCATTGGGACTTTGGTCATTCATTCGGATTTCTGGTTTCGACATTCGGATTTTGCACTCTGGAGGCCGGTTTGTCGCAAAAATCGCCAATCCCCGTCCCCAAACAGGGGGACATCCCGAAGAATGGAAGCAGAACCATGAATCGCCGACAGAACCTTTATCGCCCCCCCTTCCCCCCCTGCCGCCGTGGCTTCACGCTGATCGAACTCATGGTGACGATTGGAATTATCGTCATCCTGGTGAGCATTTTGTTCGTCGCGATCGCCCATGTGGAGCGGTCGGCGAAGACGAATGCGACGCACGCGACGCTGGGGAATTTGAAGGGGTTGATGAGTGAGCTGGATTCGACGACGCAATTGCAGAGCGATTTTCCGGGGTGGCTGTATCACGATGGAGGGGGACTACGGGTGTATTATACAACAATTGCCGGATCAACATTTGATTTCTGGCGGCAGCCTTTCACAGGCATTATTAACTTTCCAACCATCGCCCCGGGTGATGTCACCGCTGGAAACCCTGATCGGGATGGTTCTGTGGCTATTCTGAATACCTCGCTGGCGATGAATGCATTGGGCCGGGTCTCAGCAAATCGGACAGCAATGAACAACTTTGGTGCCGATCGGAAATTTTTCCCTGCGGCCACCGGCGCAAAATGCATCGGGCCTGGCAGTGACAAATGGATCGGCACAACAGACGACATGGATACCTCAGCTTCGACCCCTGTCGAGAAACTCACCGAAAACATTACTTATCCAACCGGATGCTCCGTTCAGAGCGGCGGTATCATCTACACCTATTCTCCATCTGCGGGTTTTGGGGCTATTACAACCGGCCCCCCCGGCACGGGCTGGGTGACAGGAACCCCAGCGTTGCCTCTTCTTCTCGATGGTTGGAATAATCCAATCATCTTCGTTCCCGCCACTGGGTTGCAAGTGCGATTGCTGAATGGTCAATCGACGTTCAACCCAGCCGATGCGACTCAGACTTGGATCATCGTCTCCCCCGAAGGTCGTGTAACCGGCAATGGCACGGCCAATCCAACGGTCACCACGCCCGGTCGGCCGTTTTGGGCGTCGGCGGGGCCGGATGGGGATTTCAGCAAGGGCGATGACAACGTTTATTCGTTTGAGCAATGAGAATGAAGAATTTTAGATTTTGGATTTTGGATTGCGGATTGAAAGCGCGCCTCCGAGCGGATGCGCGTCGCCGTTTTCAAATCCAAAATCCGCCGACCCGCAAGCGGGTTCCCCGAATCCGTAAGGGCTTCTCTCTTACCGAAGTGTTGATCGTGATCGCGTTGATCGTGTTGATTCTGGCGATGGCGTTGCCGGCGTTTAATTTCATCACCGGCGGGCGAAGCGTGGACGCGGCCACTAATCAGGTCAGTGCTATGCTTTCCCGGGCCCGAACTGAAGCGCTGGGCCTGCAAGAGATTCGCGGCGTGATGTTTTATATCGATCCGGTGACGAATCGGGAGATGATGACGCTGGTAAAGGAATCGCCAAGCAAGGGAAGCTTTGATAATGATCCCTCAACCGGCACTAATCCAGACGTCGATGTTTGGCTTGATGTAAATTCGGATGAGGATCATATCCCGATGCCAAAAGGAATTGGAATACAAGTCACGAATGATGACACTAATATCGCCCTTCAACCCGATCGGTATATCGGATTCAATGTAAACACGGTTCAAAACACCATCCCAATCGGCGGCGTGATTCTCTTTGACGGATATGGTCGTTTGGCGAACAAGCATTACGGATTTCGTATGACGAACGTCAATGCCCAACATGGCGCGCCCAGCGGTATGGCCCAATTACTTATTCCGACGGTAATGAATAACACTACACCCGATGCCACGGATTTTTGTCAACTTGCCAAGCCAAACGCCCCCCTTTCCTCGTTCGGATTCGTTTTGTTTGAGGAAGATCTGATGAAAGACAAGTTCGGCGAGGGATACGCGAGCGATCCCACGTATAGCGGCGCCAATTACACGACTGAATCAGGCGAGGAAAAATGGCTCGACGAGAACGCCACCGCCGTGCTGATTAACCGATACAACGGAACGCTGGTGCGAGGAGATTGAGATGATGTGTGTTGATTGTGGAATGTTGAATGTGGATTGTGGAGCAGAGGGCTGGGCCGCGCGCGGCGAGGGCGATGTTCAACACTCGATCTTCAACATTCAGCCTTTAGCATTCAACGTTCAACATTCAACCGGCAACATTCAACCGCCAACCAGCAGCCGGCAACCAGCCACTGGCCACTCTCATCGCGGTTTCAGCTTCGCCGAGGTGATGTTCGCGGTGATTATTCTGGGGATTGGGTTCATCATGATCGCGGGGCTGTTTCCGGTGGCGATTCGGCAGAGCAAATCGACCGCCGACGAAACCAGCGCGGCGGCGTTCGCGAGAGTGGCGGCGAATTATGTGGGGATGCTGGGCACTAACGCGAACATGATCACAACCTACACTAATAATGAGATCGGCATTCCTCAGGTGCTGGCCCTTCCAAGCAGTACGGACCCTGCCGCGATCGATCCACAGACAATCACACTTTTCCAGTCATTGAGCGGGAACATTATTTCGCAGGATGATCCCCGCTATGCGTGGGTGCCCTTTTATTTCCGCGGATTCGAGCCAACCAATACAAATGTGGCGCTGCCATATGCGCAGTTGATTCTCATCTGTGTGCAGGCGACGAACTATCCGACATTTTCGGATCTGGATGTTCATCCCACTTCCGGGAGCTTGTATCGAAATCTTCGGGGCCGGCCAGTGCGCGTTTCCATATTTAACAGCCCGGCAGGCACGCCGGATTATATTGGCTTTGAAGATAGCGCCAGCATCGAAAAGCTTCCGAACGCAATAAATGCTGTAGCAGAGGGATGTTTCGTCATCATTCGCGCGGACGCAACGAGTCCTGGCGGTTTTTCGAGAACCGGCGGCCGAACGACGGGGCGAATTTATCGCGTCGGCGTTCGCAGGCCGGATTTAGATGGCCAGAACAACCAAAAGCTCGCGATAGTATATTACAACAGTGCCGGAGCCTCACAGACTCTCAGTGGATCAAGTGGTCTGGTAGCAAAAGATACTGCCGTCACCGGTACAAACCTTCAGGTCTGGGAGCTTGCGCCCGGCAACGATTTCACCCCTGAGCCCCCCACCACCGTAGCACCTATCATTCCCGCTGCGAATGCACCCGGGTTTAACGCCACCAGTAAAAAGTTGGTTTCCGTCGAGGCCTACGTCGTCGGCCGCAGTTTCAGCAACCCTAACAACGGCGGCGCTGCGTTTGAAGGCCCGGCGATGGACGTGGCGGCGTATTCGACGTTTATTTACTGCAAGCAATGAAAGATT
>DATAPK010000105.1:0-3971 GCA_036265245.1 Tepidisphaeraceae bacterium
CACCAGAGCACCAATTGCCGAAGCGCCCATCCATATTGACTGCTTCAACCCATTCCTTTAGTGCAACTCGCTTTGCATCGTCCCGGGACGTGTTTTGTCTTTTAACCTCCAGGATGAGCGTGCGGCCATTCTTCAGCCGAATCAAATAATCGGGTCGATATTTCGCCACTCCGCCGGCAAAGACGTAGCGGACTTCAAAACCGAGGTGGTCGTTCTTTACCCACGCATCCACCATCTCAGCCGTATCCGAATGATCGAACCAGTGGGCCTCGCAGGCCTCCCAGGTGCTGTCGTAAACGCAATGGCTGATATGGGATCGTTTTGTCGGCTCGCAGGGTCTTGACGTGAACCAGGGCCGCATGTCACCGGTCGAACGAATTGGGAAATTCTCATCGAGGACCATCTGACGAGACTCCGTATTCTCCTCGCGAATCGCGGTCTTAATATGTTGCACAATTCGCGACATGCTCAGCGCCAACAGCACCCTTCGGTGGATATCGCTTTGGGCGAACAGGTTTGGCATGATCGAAACCCGATCGGATCGCATGAATGATTCGACGAGCTGAATGAGTTGGCCAAGCAGGTGATCCGTTGATCCTTTCCATGCCGTCGCCTCCTCCTCAAACAGCTTCCGAGCGGTTTCGAAGATGATCTTCTGAAGTCGAAATTTCTCCGCCAGATCACGGAGCTGAATCTCGGTGACTTTAGTCGTATCGGCTTTCCCATCCACCGTCGGCGCCGGTTGTGCCAACTGAGCGATATGCGCTGCGTCGATCTCAAGCACCGGCAGCTTCGCCAAATCCAATTTCAGTTTCGGCGTCAGCACGTGCTCGATACGGATGACCTGCGGCCAACTAATCTGAAACTGGTCGGCACGCTCGGTGATCGCTTCGACTCGAATGGTCGGCGGCGGCGGGGGAGGCGGCTTTCCCTCTTCCTCGTGCGGCATAAACGTGAACGGCACGCCGAACACGTTTACATATTCAGGCTTGAAGCTGAACTCCAATTCCATCGTCTCGCCAGGAGCCGCGCCTTCATCCGTGACGCCCGACTTCTGAATGTCGTAGGTTGTTCTGCGCAGTCCCCGTCCAACGACCTGTTCGCACAAGAGCTGGCTGGTGAAGGCGCGCAGCCCCATGATGTGGGTCACGGTTTTGGCATCCCAACCTTCCGAAAGCATCGCGACGGAGATGACATGCTGAATGTGCGCGCCCTTCCCCCCGGGCTTTCCGACTGTGTCGACCATCTGTCGCATTAACTCCGACTGTTTCTCCTTTGTCAGCTTCTTTGCCGGCGCGTCGGGATCGTCAATGTCGTCACCGGACGCCGTTGCGATGATCGAGACCGCCTCATCCTGCGATTCAGCGTCGTTGAGGGACTTGGAGTCGATCTGCAATGTCCGTTTTGAATCGCATAACTCCGGCAACAAAATGTCGCCGTGATCGATGGCGTGCTTCACCCGCGCTGCGGTCTCGATACGGTTCACCACCGTCATCATCACCGGCGGCACGGGGTGGTTCGCTCCCGCCCAACGTTCCTTCCAGTCCAGCCAGTCCTTGCCAAGCAAATAATAGGCGTTGAGCACTAGCTGCGGCAGTGGCTCCTGAGGCTCGGCATCGCGATTGAGGTCGTCGCGAATCCGATTCCCGTTCTCATCTGATGCCGCGTAGATGTGATAGAGCTTCGGCTTGTACGTCTTCGCATCCGGCAAAGCATCGTCCCTTATGACAACGCGCGGCGTCTTCACCAGCCCGGATTCGATCGCGTCATTGAGGCCGAAATCGCTCACGATCCACTTGAATAGTGCATCCTCTGAATCCTGTTTTCCTCCCGGCACGAACGGCGTCGCGGATAGATCAAAGCAGGTGAGAATCCCCCGTGCCTTGTGGATGCGGTCCAGCCCTCCCACCCACTTGGTCGCCTCTTCCTTTTCTTCCCTGGAAAGCCCCGGCAGCGCCATATCCGCCGGGATGCGCCAGGCGTGATGCGCTTCGTCGTTAATGACAACCAGGCTGCGCGCCTTGGCCATATCCTCCAGCACGTCGCGCAGCCACGCGTCATCACTCCTGGCCCCGCGCTTGTCCACGCCTTTCTTTTTCGCCAGCTTTGCATCGGTTTCCCATGCCAGCTTGTGCCAGTTGATGATCCGGATGCGCCCGTGCGATCGCAGCGCCTGCATCAGGCTGTCAGGGACGACCTTGAACAGGTCAAAATAATTGTCCGGCCCTTCCGGCTTAAGCACCTCAAGGCGCTTGCGCACGGTTAAACCCGGCGCGATCAGGAGAACGTTCTTGGAATAGCGCGCGTCCTGATTGTTCGCGGCCTTGTTCAGCACCTGCCATGCGATGAGCATCGCCATTACGATCGTCTTGCCGCTTCCGGTGGCCATCTTGCTGCACAGGCGGGAGAAGGGTCCGCCGTCGCCGGGGATGTCGATGCCGACGCGCTCGGCGGCGGGGGCTTCGGTCAGCCAGATCAGCGTTTCGATTGCTTCAATCTGGCAAAAGAAGAATCGCTTGCTTGGCTCGCGCTGCTCGATGTCGTTCCAATGCTCCAGCAGCGTGCGTGTGGTCGCGGTGATTCCCGCATAGCCGGCGTCGCGCCAGGCCTCGACGCGCGGGCGAATCTGATTCACCAATTCGATTTCGACGAACTGCCCCGGATCATTGGCTCCTGCCGCGTGCTGTCCCGGTGTCGCCACGGTATATCCCGCCGGACGCCTGCCCTCCGCCAGGTCAAAGGACTGGCGCTGGCGGTCATATTTCCAATACCGCCTCGGCATCGCGTAGGGGTTGTTGATGATCAGGTGGGTGGGCTTTTTCACTCAACTCTCCCCTTAGGCAGATGGGTTCACCAGCGGTTCAATCAGCGCAATTAACGCGGGCACATGGAGGGTCGCCACCGTCCAGATCAGGCGATCGTCGATCTCTCCATACTCGTGGGCCAGCCGGTGGCGCTGCGCCATAATGGGCCGCCAGGGGATTTGTGAATGTGCCGTCTTGAACGCCTCGGAGATGCTCCGTGCCGCCTCCCCGATGATCTCAACCTGCCGTTCCACCGCCGATCGGAACAGCAGATCCTGCTCATACTGCTCGTAGGTGCGTCCCTCGACAAACGTCCGCACGGCTCGCGCGGCGTTCAACATATCCAGCAGCCACGCTGCGTCCCGCGTCGGATCGTTGCGATCACGCGGCATAGATCACCCGGTGGCTGTCCATGATCGCCTTTCGGCGGATCGGATTCCGGATGCGACCCGTCTCGATCACATCGATTGCCCGGCCGAACAGCGCTTTCAACTCGTCCTGAATCTCCGGTGTGTTCTCGAAGGTAAAACCGTGCCCGGGCTTAAACTTCAGCATCACATCCACATCACTGTCCGGCCTGAAATCGTCACGCAGCACCGATCCGAACAGAGAGAATTCTTCAACGCCGTATTTGCGGCAGAACTCCTCGATCCGCTTCATCGGCAGCTCGATGTTGTTCGTGGCGTTGGCATTCGCAACCATCATGGCACCTCCACTATTCTCAAACTCTCAATCCCCCGATCATCCACGATCTTAACCGCCGCCCGGCCATGTTTCCCCTTCTCGAATGGCAAACTCACCGTACACGCTGGCGACACCGGATAAAACCGTCGCGCCGGCGAGCACCACCATTTTACCCGCCACGTCCGCGCCACACTATTCGCGTGCGAGCAAAGAATCGGGGCAGGCGAGAACCAATCCATACCTTTAGAGAGCAGCCGTTCACACGCCAACTTTGCTTCGCCGCCGCCGCGACGATCGCCGCAAGCAGGACAAGACCCCGCCAAGACACAGCCACATTGAACAAGGTTCCGGCACCAGCGCACCCAGCGGCGGCGCGGGTTGGAGCGAGGCGCCAAAATTCATCGCCAGCGCGTTCAAATCCAGGAGGTTGACCACGCCGTCACCGTTGAAATCGCCGGTGAGCCAGTTCTGCGATGTTTGATT
>DATAPK010000106.1:0-1780 GCA_036265245.1 Tepidisphaeraceae bacterium
ACCTGGTGCTGGCGTTTTTGTCGGCGTACGCAGCTCCAATCATGATGAGCCAGAACCGCGCCGCCGACAAAGACCGCCTGGTGGCGGAGTTGGATCATCAGGTGAACATTCGCGCCGAGGTCAAAACCGGGTTGATCATGAATCGGCTGGATGATTTGGAGCGCAGCATGCATTTTCTTCATTCTGAGCAGGCGACACTGCTGAACAAACTGCGAGAGAGCACGATGTGATTATTGGCGGAGCCTATTGGCGTGAGGGCTTCAGCCCGCATGGGATTTCAGACCAAGCTCATGCGGGATGAAGCCCGCGCGCCGACGGGATTAGAGAACATCGGAGTTGGAATCGGGCTCAACATGTGCCGTTGCATTCCCCTCGCCCAGCGCCTGCTCGATCTCGTATTCGATGGCGGATGCGATCTGATGACCCTGTTCGACGTTGAGATGCGCCGGGACCAGGATATGGAAATCGACCCAGTGATATCGCCCGCTGTGGCGATGGCGGAGCTTGTGGTAGGAGCAGATGCGCGGATCCTTGCCGGTTTTGCCGACGTGGCTGTCGAGGATGCCGCGGATCATCGCGTCGTCGCCGGCGTCCTGCTGATCCATGAGCCCCGCACCGCTACGACGGAGCAGGCCGATCGACAGGAAGCTGATGTAGACGGCGATACACACTGCCGCGATCGGATCGGCTTGATGAAAATGGGTAACCTTGACGATGGCCAGCGCCACCAGCACGCCGGCGCTGGTAATGGCGTCAGCCAGCAAATGTTTGCCGTCGGCTTCGAGCGTGAATGAGCCATGTTGCTTGCCGCTGGCGACCAGGTACAGGCCCGCGGCGGCGTTTACAATCATGGCGACCACGATCAGCAGGATGCCAAAGTTGAGCTGCTCGGTGTTGGTGCCTCGATAGAGTTGAGTCACAGCCTGCACGAAGATGATGACCGCAGCCAGCAGGATCGTCCCGCCTTCGAACCCCGCGGCCAGGAATTCGATTTTGCCGTGGCCGTAGGGGTGACTTTCGTCGGCAGGGGCGTGGGCGACGATGATCGAAAAAAGGGCAAAGATGCTGGCCAGCACGTTGACGATGCTTTCCAGGGCATCGGAAAAGATGGCGGAAGATCCGGTCAGGAAATAGGCGACAAACTTGATTGCCAGCAGCACCACGCCGACGACCAGCGAGGTAACCGCTGCCCGGCGCTCGAATCGGAAAACCGATACAGCCTTTTCGTTCATCTGCGGATCGCGATTAGAACTTTGTTACCCATAGGTCGCAACCGCAAGGCTTTTGTGCGCTGTGGAGAACCCTGTCTACTCCTAAAATTGGCCCGCATGAAAGCGAATCTTCCCATCGGCGCAACGGGCGCGCAGCCTGCGAACGGACATACACCAAAAGGAGTGCGGGAGGCCTTCCGTCGCTTTTCCGGCGCCACCTCCACCGCCGTCGGATCGCCACTGGCGTTTATCGTCGCGGTCGTTGTGATCGTGGCGTGGGCGGTCACCGGCCCGATGTTTCATTACTCCGACACCTGGCAACTGGTGATCAATACCGGTACGACGATTGTCACGTTCCTGATGGTGTTTCTGATTCAGAACACGCAGAATCGAGACGCGCGGGCGATTCATCTGAAGCTCGATGAACTGATCCGAACGAAGAAATCGGCGCGGAACGCGCTGGTGGATCTTGAGAATTGCACGGACGAGGAGATCGAGCAACTCGAACAGGAATTTCATCAATTCCGAGCGCAACGCAAACATGCGCCTCAGGCCGAGATATCGCGTTG
>DATAPK010000107.1:0-5394 GCA_036265245.1 Tepidisphaeraceae bacterium
CGTCGCGATCAGCGCAAACCCTTGCAGAGCAAGGCAACGCTCACCATCCTCGACGGCGCCTCGGCCAATTCCAAGCACGAAGTCCTCACCCGCGATATGTCCTTCAGCGGCGTTTCGTTCCTGCTACGGGAATTGCTCGCCGTAGGCCAGAACTGCCGCCTGGACGTCCACGGCAACGGCCACCCCGCTCAGAGTTACTTCTGTGAGGTCATACGCAGTCGCCCCGTTTCCAACGGCCGATTTGAAATGGCCGTCCAATTCCGCAAATCCGTCTGAATCCCAGACCGATACAATCGCCAAAAAACCCTCAAAAACAGTGGTTTTCGGGGCATCTCCGGAAAAATCTTCCCTCCATCGAACCCCAAGCCGATTTACTCCATACGACTTGTGTACAAGGGTAAGGGCTTACTCCAGGAGATGGTGTGATGGTTGAAAAGCAGTATCCCATTCTCGACGCCGGGGAAGTTGGTGCGTCCATAGAAAATCTGCACGATCAAATCGCCAAAGAATACGACCGGGTGGTGATCACCCGACGAGGCACAGACGCCCGCTGCGTGCTGATCAGCCACGCTGAACTCCACGCGCTGGAGCGGGCATTGGAGATTTTATCCGGCAGCGTGGACGGCGCTTTGATGCGGGCGGAAGTCTTGCGTATCGCCGCCGAAGTGGATGGCCGATCCTACGCGCCGGCCGGGCCGATCAGTTAGCCGCCTGCGGTGCTCGCGGCACCGGCGATTTATCAAACTGCTTGAGGATCGTGTCGATGCGCTGCTGCGCCTCAGGCCCCTGCGTGTCGCGAAGCTGTTTCAAAACCGGAACCACCGTCGCTCCCATCGCAACCAGATCCGCCTGCGCCTGATCGCGCGCTTTCCAGTCATCCGCATTCAGTTGCTGCACGGTGGCCTTGATCTTTTCCATCATTTGATCCGACGGCATCGGCGACGGCTGCGAATAAGTATCCAGCAGCGCCGTAGGCACGTGCACCGAAAGCCCCCCGCCCAGATCGCACGTCAGGCTCGTTTCTTCGAGTTGCCCGCTGAGCTTGGTTTGATCCCAGAGCGTCAGTTGCACGTCGCTGTTGCTCTCTTTCACTTTCGTCAAGCCCCTGATTTGCGAGGCGGGTATTTTGAGCGTATCGAAAGTGGTGTCGAGCTTGAGTTCGCCGGAGATCGAGCCAACGAACATATCGCCGCTCACCAGCGAAAGCGTGGCCGCCCCGTCCGGAACTTCCGCCGCATCCGGCGAGAATTGAATCCGGCCAATCGTGCTGATCGGCGCGGCAACAGTCGTATCCGTCGAGGCCAGCTTCAGGTTCAATTGATCCGCCATGACCAAACCGGCGAATTTGCTCCCATTGCTCAAAAAAATCTCATGCACGCCATGATCTTCGCCCTGCAACACAATCGACGAGATCGAAGACGGGGCCAGCTTCAGTTGCCCAAAGCGGGTCATCACATCAATCGGCTGATCGGGCAGCTTGATGTTCATCCGGTCGCCGCTTTGCAGCAGCACCATCGGCTTGTCGAATTTCCATTCATCCGGCTCATCGCTCCGTTTGCGATAGCCCACACGTGAAATCTGCGCCAGCGGAATCTGCGTCACCTGTCCGCTGCCCAGTTGGAGATCGACAGTCTGTTTCTCCAGTGTTCCGCCGATCATTTCACCTTCGCTGCTGACCAGAAGCTGCCGCGGGCGAAACTGGCCGACATTAATAATGCCGACGATTTTGCCCGCCGGAAATTCCATCGGCCCGAACAATGTCGCCAGCTTGTAGGATTTTTCCTGGAGCGTCCCAAAGAGCGAATCGCCGCTGCGCAGTTCGACGACATCGAAGATATTTCCGCGAAGAATCTCACGATCGCCGATGAAGTTCCGCGTCACCGCAAAATTAACGATTGATTTCCGCAGCTCGGATGACAAATCTCCCGTGATTTTGGAAAGCTTCAGCGAGTTCACCATCTCGCCGCCTTTTTCCGGCGAGGCTGCCACCGCATGCAGATGCATCACCGCCGCCGACTTGCCCGCCGGCACGTCGAGTTGCAGGTTGTATTGGAAGACATTGCTTCCCTGCTCCCACTGCACCGCCCCCACCGTCTGCGCACTCCTGCCCGCAAAAATCTCGACCGCCGTCTTTCCCCGCACCACCTGTGCCACCCACGCCAGATCTGCCCCCGCCTTTTTTCCATCCGGAATCGTCTGGCCCGCCATCACACCGCGATTCAGCGACGCCGTGTATTGAACAGCCACCGACGCGTCGGCCGCGCCGACATTTTTGAAGACATCGATGCAGCGCACCAGATCGTCATCTCGCCGCACCTGAATCCGCCGGCTCACCTGCACGCCGTCCACAGGCTGAAAGTTATCCAGAATGATCTCCCCCGTTTTCGCATCGAACCGGCCCTGGTTGTTGGTTTGGCCGGGGTTGTTCTGATCGATCATCAACATGCCGGCCTGCGCATAAATCGCATCGTCGTTCATGCGCCGCTGCTGAAGCCACCCGCCGTTTTGAATAATCCACGATGGCGATTTGCCGTCGCTCGTCGTGTAAGGCAGATTGATGGCCCCGCCCGGCTGCACCCGAGGCGCCGCCAGCAGCATTTGTGTCGGCAACAACAAAAGAAGCATCGAGCGCCATCGAAACCGCATGGTCGCCTCCATCAAACCGTTTTGCGAAGCCAGATCACTTCACCACTCGTATATCGCAATTCGCCAGTGACACACTCCGCGATCACCAGCGCAACCCCGGCAGGGTCCATCGTCTTTTTTTCCGGATATTGTTCCTTCGAGTAGATCGCGCGAAACATTTTCGTCTCCGTCGACCCCGGTGCAATCGTATGCACGCGAATCCCCACTGGCTCGCCTTCTTTTGCAAGCGCCCGCCCCAGCAGATTGATTCCCGCCTTGGCGGCGGCATATGCGGTAAACCCCAGAAACGGATCGCGCGTCGCGCTGGATGAAATATTGACGATCACGCCGCCCTTTTGTTCCACAAAATGCGGCCAAGCCGCCCGCGCCAAATAAAACGCCGCCGACAGATTGATATCAATCGTATCCCGCCACTGCTCGTCCGTCGCTTCAGCAATCTTCAAAATCGGCGCATAACCGGCACAGTGTACAACGGTATCCAATCGCCCAAACTGCTTCACACACTCTGAAACAGCTTCATTCACCGCTTGCGGTTTAGCCACATTCCCAACGAAATAAGACCCCTCGCCCGCAAGTTGAATCGTCTCGCGCAGCTCGCGCTCCGTCCGCGAAACCAGCATTAAAGAAAACTTCCTCCGCGCCAGTTCAATCGCCACCGCCCGCCCGATCCCCCTTCCCGCCCCGGTGATCAGTGCAACGCGCTCGCTCATCCCATCACCTTCAGCGTCGTGCCGATCTTATGCGTCGCCCCCGGCGCGACGGTGATCGTGTTTTCCAGCGCATTGACCGCTTCCACGCAAATATATTTCTGCCATTCGCCGGCCCCGATGTCCGCCATCGTCTTCGCCTTGGCTTCAAACGGATTCCAGACCACCGTCGAATTCGATCCCGTTTTTTCAACTCGAATTTTTCGCCCGATGACCGAATCATTGATCGCCACCGCCGCCCGCGTGTTGAAATAAACGCAATCCGTCTCACCGGCCAGCTTCACCGGATCACGCTCTTCAATCTTTCTCGCGTTGGCCACCTTGTCGAAATAGCTCGTGCCGGTCAGGCCATTGAGCGAAATCTTTTCGATATCGCCAATCGAAAAATAAGAATGCAACGCCTCGGCGATCAACAACCCCGCTTTGTCACGGTTGGTCATCTCCAGTTCAAGCTCAAGCGCCGCCCCCACCGTCACCGTATATCTCAATACAAAATCATGAGGCCACATCGCGCGAATCGATTCATTGGGCTCAAGTCGCAGCGTGATGCTCGCGCGATCTCCGTCCAATTCTCGCGTCGATTCGACCGCCCACTCATTGATCCTGGCGAACCCATGCATCGGCAGCTTCGGATCAGCCGTGTTAGGCCCAAACCAAGGCCAGCAAATCGGCACGCCGCCTCGAATCGGTTTGTCCGATTTGAACGCGCTGGCCGAACTGAGATAAAGCACCGGCTTCTGCCCGGCAGGTTGAAAGTGCGTCACATGCGCGCCATGCAGATAAATCTCCGCAGCGCCCGTGGATGTCGCAATCGTCGCCTTGGTCAGCCCGCCGTTACCTTCGCTGAATTGAATCTGAGCCGTTCCGAATTTCTTTTGAAGCGCATCGAGCATTGAAAGTCCCGTGTCTAAATAACCTTTTGGGATTCTCGTCTGGAAGCAAGGAATTCACAAGCGATGTCGCGATGGCGCGAAGAATGACGCGAGGAAATCCGCTTATATTTTCACTTCGCGATTTTCTTCGTGTTTTCGCGCTTTCGCGGTCTCTTCCCAATCAACCGCACATCGTCATAAATATGAGCTACACTCCGGCTCGACCGATCGTTAACTTTCCGGTCTCGTATATTCCGCTGGCACCGGAGGCGGTGCCGATCCCGTCAACGCCGCGAGTATCCGCTCCACATGCACGTGGCAGTTCTCAATGAAAACCCGATATTTATCCTGCGTCCCCCCCACCGCCGTCCCCGCCACATAAATCCCCGGCACATTCGTCTCCATCGTCTGCTCATCAAACTTGGGCGCCCCGCAATCCTCGCTCAACTCCACCCCAGCCAATTTGAAAAGCTTGTTGTCCTGCCGATATCCAATCAACAGCAACACAAAATCCGCCGCGATATCAAAAGTTTCATTATTTCTGCAAAGCGTCACCTGCGAAGGCGTGATCTTCACCGGCTCCGTATGAAAATGCCCCTCGATCTTCTTCGATTGAATCAGCCCATTGATCTCCGGCAGCAGCCAATACTTGATCGACTTCTCCGGAAACATCTCCTTGCGATAGCTCATCGCAACATTCGCCCCCGCGTTGTAACATCGCAGCGCCGCCTCCACCGCCGAATTTTTCCCGCCCACAATCAACACGCGTTTGCCGAAATACGTGTGCGGGTCCCGAAAATAATGCGAAACGTGCGGCAAATCCTCGCCCGGGATATTCAGCCTTCTTGGATGATCCGTCCCCCCGGTGACGAGAACGACTTTTTTCGCAACCGTCGTGCGCTCCCCCGCCGCCGACCGCGTCGTCAGCGCAAATCCATCCCCCCGGCGATCGATCGCAACCAGCGGCTCATAAGTATGAATCTTCAAATCAAACTGCGTCACGACACTTCGCAGGTACGCCAGGTATTCCTCGCGCGAAGCCTTCGACTGATCCGCCGTCATCAGCGGCACGCCCGCAATCGCAATCCGCTCATTCGAGCTGAAGAATCTCGTCTGCGGCGCAAACCACGAAATCGTGTACCCAATTTGTTTCGCGTCAAAATGCTGGT
>DATAPK010000108.1:0-4331 GCA_036265245.1 Tepidisphaeraceae bacterium
CGCGGATTTCACGTTCATCAATCGTGGGGATATTTTTACGCTCGACATCAATCAGATGTCGTACATGCAGGATTTTCGCCTGACGTATGGCATTCGCGAGGGGCTTTATTCACTGGATTCAAAAACCTATCGCCCAATTCCCGCAGGGGCCACCGGATACGATCTGAGCGAGGATAAAAAGATCTGGACATTTCACCTTCGGCCCGGATGCAAATGGAGCAATGGTGATCCGATCCGCGCCGCCGATTACGTTTTTTCCTGGCGGCGAATGCTCGAAGAGCCGGGCGAATACAGCTACCTCTTTGAATACATCGCCAACGCGAAAAATTATAAAGATACCTATGGGGCGAATAGTCCAATCGATTTCAAAACCGTTGGGATTGAAGCGCCGGACGATCTAACGCTGCGCGTGACGCTCAACAATCCCGTGCCGTATCTTCTCGATCTGGTTGCGTTTCCGCCGTTTTATCCGAGGCATGAAAAGTCGATGGAGCCGTTCAAGGTGATGTCGGCGGATGGGCATTATTCTTATCGCAATGAGTACACGCGCCCGCCGGCGGTGGTGACGAATGGGCCGTTTGTGTTGACGCGCTGGGATTTCAAGCGGCGGCTGATTTTGGAGAAGTCGGAAACCTACTGGGATAAAGAGCATGTAAAGTCCAAGAGCGTGGAGATGGTCGTGAACGACAGCCCGCTCGGGCAATATTTGCAGTATCAAACCGGCCAAGTCGATTGGCTGGCGGATGTGCCGGGGGATTTCGCCGCGGAGTTGAAGGCAAAAGGGCGAACCGATTTGCGATCCTCGCCGGCATTTGGGACGGCGTTTCTCACATTGCTTTGCTCGCCGCAGCTTCCGGAAAGTTTTGGCGGTGGAAAGAATGCACTGGCGGATGTGCGCGTGCGGCGGGCGCTCGCGATGGCGATCGATAAGCAGTTTATCGTCGATAACATCACACGCATGGGGGAGTTGCCGGCCAGAACTTATGTGCCGCCGGATGGAACGCTTCCGGGCTTCACGTGGCGAGCGGGGTCCTACGATCACAACTCGGCCAGGCGATACACTGCCGAGGAAATGCGAGCATTGCTGGCGCGTCCGCCGGGAATGGACGGTCCCGGATTGCCGTACAACGTCGCGGAGGCAAAAAGACTCCTCGCCGACGCCGGTTATCCCGACGGCAAGGGCTTTCCAACGTTTCCGATTTTGTTCAACACCGAAAGCACCGCCCGCGCCAAGATCGCCCAGGCATTGGAAAATCAATGGAAGCAGACGCTGAACATCGACACCGAAGTTCAAGGCCTGGAGGGGAAAATCTATCATCAGAAAACCAACAAGAAGGATTACGTGATCGCCTTGGTCGGTTGGTTTGGCGATTACCCCGATGCTTCGACGTTCACCGACAAATATAAATCGACGAGCCTGCAAAACGAGTGCGATTACAAGAGCGATCAATATGACGATTTGTGCAACCGCGCGGAAAAAGAGCCGGATGCGGACAAACGGCTGCTAATGCTCTCGCAGGCGACTAGCATGCTCGACGACGATGCACCGATCATTCCGCTTTATCATCACGTCAACGTGAGCATGTATCGCGACAACGTGTTTGGCTGCGAAACCAATCCGCGAAACCTCACAGTCTTCAAAGATATCCGGGTGGAACGATAAATGCGCAAGCTGATTCTTTATCGACTCGCGCAGTTTCCGCTGATCCTGGCGATCATTTATCTGATTACCTTTGCGCTGGCGTGGGTGGCGCCCGGCGATCCGTTTGCCAACGAGCGGGCGATGGACCCGCTGGTGAAGCACAATCTCGAACTGCGATTTCATGCCGACAGTGCGTGGACATTTTTGGCGTGGTATCCGTACAACATCCTAGCCCATGGTGACTTTGGGCCTTCCATGCAATACAAAGAATGGTCGGTCAACGACATCATCAAATCCTCGCTGCCGGTTTCGGTGACGCTGGGGATGCTGGCGGTGACGATCGCGCTGGTGGTCGGCGTGGGTATCGGAACGCTGGCGGCGGTGCGGCGCGGCGGGGCGCTCGATTGGATCAGCTTGTCGATCACGTTATTAGGAATCAGCCTGCCGAGCTTTGTAACGGCGGCGGTGATGCTCATGTTCGCAGCCTACGTGCGCGTGCTGCCCGTAAGCGGCTGGGGATCGGCGGCCAACCTAATTCTGCCCGGTATCGCACTCTCGCTGGCGCCGATGGCATATATCGTCCGCCTCACTCGTGTCGCCATGCTCGATACACTCGGCGCGGATTTTGTGCGCACGGCGCGGGCAAAGGGCGTGTCGCGCACCTCGGTCATCTGGAAGCATTGCCTGCGGAATTCGTTCTTGCCGGTGCTGTCGTTTCTCGGGCCTGCTGCTGCGGCGACGTTGACTGGATCGTTCGTCGTCGAAAAAGTTTTTAATATCCCCGGCCTCGGCCAGCACTTCGTCAACTCGGTTCTGAATCGCGATCGCACACTAATCCTCGGCGTCGTCATCGTCTATTCAGTCTTTTTGCTGACCTTTAATCTGCTGGTTGATCTGGCGTATGCGCTGGTCGATCCGCGAATCAATCTGGCGGATGGAGGCGGCAAATGACCGTCGCAGCACCTGCCATCGAAACGTCCGCACAAACCGTCGAGCAGCGGCCCAGCGCTTGGTCGATGGCGATGCGCAGCGGTCGAGTGCGGTGGGGCGGCGGATTGCTGCTGGCGATCATCATCGCCTGCATCGCAACCATGCCCTGGACCCTTCGTGGCGATCCCGGCGTTTATGAACTGCAGGATGGGGCATTGGTTCGTCAGCCACCAAAAGTTTGGCCGCCTAAAGCTTGGTTTGGGTACGATCCCCTTGGAAGATCGATCTTCGCCCGCTGCATGCTTGGCGGGACGATCTCGCTGGCCGTCGGTGTGGCGGCGGCGATGATCTCGGTTGTACTTGGCGTGTCGGTCGGCCTGATCGCCGGCTTTCGCGGCGGATGGATCGATTCGCTCCTCATGCGATCCGTCGATGTGCTCTACGGCCTGCCTTACATCCTGCTCGTCATCCTCCTCAAAATCGCATTCGAAGATCGAATCTCCCAGGCGTTCAATTCTGCGCAGGTCGCCAACATGGTCGTCCTGTTTTCCGCCATCGGCCTAGTGAGCTGGTTGACCATGGCGCGCGTCGTGCGCGGTCAAGTGCTTTCGATTCGCGCGATGCCCTACATCGAAGCCTGCCGAGCGATGGGCTTGCCGCAGTGGAGCATTTTCATCCGGCACATTCTCCCGAATCTGATTGGCGTGGTGATTGTCTATGCCACCCTCACCGTGCCCGTCGCCATTTTGCAGGAATCGTTCCTGAGTTTCCTCGGCGTCGGCATCAATCCGCCACTGCCCACGTGGGGATCGCTCGCCAGTGATGGTGTCGGGGCGCTCAGTCCGATCAAGCTCTACTGGTGGATGCTGCTGTTTCCTTGTATTTTGCTCGTTGTGACGCTGCTAAGCCTGAACTTCGTCGGCGATGGATTGCGCGATGTGTTCGATCCGAAGCGCGAAGCGGCCAAGATTTGATTTCGCGAAAGAGCGATGCAAAAGGTTAAATGGATTTTCTTCTGCTACCTGGGGTTGGTGGTGCTGTTGGTGGCGGGTTTGGCAGTTTCGTTTGTAAAAACACCGCCGCGTGATCCGAACACGTATTACTCATTCACCCTCGCCAATCTCAAAACTCTTGATCCTGCCGAAATCGACGACACCGAAAGCGCCGGCGTCGTAGGCAATATCTTTGAAACGCTTTACAACTACGAATACGGCACGCAGCCTTACAAGTTGATTCCGCAGGTGGCCTCCGAAATGCCGCAAGACAGCGCCGACGGAAAAACCATCACGATCAAGCTTCGCAAGGGGATTCATTTTTATGACCCCTGGAAAAAAGTCTTTCCAGACGGCAAAGGCCCGGAGATCAAGGCGCAAGATTTTATTTATTCATGGAAACGGATCGCGAATTTCCAACTCGGTAACACCGCCAATTACGGCGCGATGTTTGAAGGCAAAATTGTCGGCCTGGAAGATTGGTGGAATTACACCAAGGCAACGCCCAAAGGAAAGATCGATTGGGACAGGCCTGTGGAGGGTTGGCAGGCGCTGGATGATTACACGATCCAAATAAAACTAATCCAGCCTTACCCGCAGCTTCGTTACAACCTGGCGCATGAGCCCACCAGCGCTGTGTGCAGGCAGGCGGTCGAAAAGCTTGGGGATGATTTCAAGAAATATCCAATTGGCAGCGGACCCTTCGCGATGCAGGAAAATTTGCCCGAGCAACGGGTCGTGCTGGTGGCCAATCCGTTATATCGCGG
>DATAPK010000109.1:0-9591 GCA_036265245.1 Tepidisphaeraceae bacterium
ATCCGGTATCGATCGAGACCGGCACCTTCTCGCCCTTGAGATGTGCCACCATCGTCTTCACCGCCATGTATCCCATGTAAGTCGGATTCTGCGCAACCAGCCCTTCAATCGTCCCATCCTTCAATCCGCCCAGAAGTGCAACCGATGTATCAAACCCAACAAACTTTTTCTTGCCCGCCAGACCGTTGTCTTTCAACACGTTCATCATCGCCTGCGTTGAAGATTCGTTGGGGCAGAAAATCCCGTCGCAATCTTTCAGCTTATCCAACAGATTCTCGGCGTTCTTTTGCGCTTCATCCAGCGTCGCCCCGCCAAAGCGGTCTTTCTCGATCATTGTGATATCCGGGTGCTTGGCGATCGCTTCAAGGAACCCCGCCTCGCGCTGCTCGGTGCTGGCTGAGCCGACCGCGTAGCGAAGCATGACGACCTTGCCCTTGCCGCCCAGAACCCGCGCAAGCTCTTCGCCGGCGATTGCGCCGCCCGCATGGTTGTCGGTGGCGACGAAACTGATGAAATCTTTCCCCGCTTCGCCTTTCAATGCCGAATCGAAAATCAGCACGGGGATATTTTTCTTATTCGCCTCGCCGACCGGATCGACCAGCGCACTGGCATCCAGCGGCGCCAGGCAAATCCCATTCACGCCGCCATCACTCACATATTGCTCAACGAGCCCGATCTGGCTCGACCGGTCATCTTCGCGCGGCGGGCCTTTCCAGATCGGAACGCACCCCGTCTCCGCCGCCGCCTTGTCCACCCCCGCCTTCACCGACTTCCAATAGGCATGCGATTCCCCCTTCGGAATCACGGCGATTTTAAACGCCCCCGGCGTGCTGGAACTTCCATTATCAGACTTGCTGCACGAACAAAACGCCATCGCCACAACCGCACAGACCAAAATTTGCATCCACCGCATCGGGTCATCTCCTGGTTATTCAGCGCCTCCACCGGCGCCGGGGCCGAGGATTGTAACGGAAAATCGACTATCTGTTAGCCAAGCGGCATTTCACCGATCGCTCTTCGAATTATTCCAATAATTATCTTGATAATTTACATTATTTTCACAGAATTCTCAGGCGGGGAAACCCGGAGGATCACCTTTGAGAAAATCACGCCGCGCTTATGGGTTCATTGCCTCGGCGGCAACTGTGGCTTTGATGCGTTCATCGACATCATTGGCTGTCGCGTGGAACGCCACGATGCCAACGTTCAGCGCAATCACCACAACTCCCTTAAGCGATCCGCTTACGCTATTCGTCAACGAAAATGTCATCACCAACACCTCCGGCAGCGCCATCCGAGGCACGGGCACTTATCTCGGCGATGGATGGATGCTGACGGCACAGCATGTCGTCGAAAACAACGGCGATTACAACACGCTGGCGCCGGCTAACACAATCACCATGTCCGTCAGCGCCAACGGCG
This sequence comes from Tepidisphaeraceae bacterium, assembly GCA_036265245.1. Taxonomy (GTDB): domain Bacteria; phylum Planctomycetota; class Phycisphaerae; order Tepidisphaerales; family Tepidisphaeraceae; genus DATAPK01. Next base: position 1,423 of record DATAPK010000109.1, read on the forward strand.
TGAGCCATACCTACACCGCCGACACCGTCTCAACCGAAGGCTCCCCCGTGGGAGGCCCGGACATTGCCATGATCCACCTGGCCGGCGCAAGCTCCGGGCCGCTGGCCAGTTTGCCGGGCGTGCTCAAATCCGCCATCTACACCGGCGGCTCGGAAACCAATCAACTCGTGCAGGTGGGCGGATTTGGCTACTACGGGCAGTTGGGCGGTTCCACGCTCAGCATGGACGCCTCCTTTCATCGCGCATTCAATATCGTCTCCTCTGTCAGCGGCGACAAAGCCAACGTGCCCGCCAACCAAAGCAGCCGGCTGGTCAGCGATGGCTATGTCCTGGGCATCGGCGAGTCGGGCGACAGCGGCAGCGGGCTGTGGATGGATGGCTCAACCGATTCCGACACCAATCTCTGGGACTATTTTCTCGTCGGCGCGCTCGACACCACCAGCAACGGGGCGGCGTTCGGCAGCAACAACCAATACGCCCGCGTCTCCAGCCACCAAGGTTGGATTCTGAACACCGCTTACGCAGCGCACAACACGGTGACGTGGGATATTTCATCCGATCGCGCGGGCATTCAGGAAGGAAACGGAACGTGGGATTTATCGACCGCGAATTTCGGCAACGGCGTAAACAATTTCGCCTGGGACAATTCGGTTTTGCAAAACGCCAATTTCGGTGCCCATAAAGGGGCCGCCGGTATCGTCACGCTGGGCGCGAACGTCAACGTGCAGAATATGATGTTCAATCCCGCCGCCAGCGGCAGCTACACCATCGCGGGCAACGGAAGTTTTGCGATTACGATTGCAAACAACGGATTGCTCACCAGCCGCGCGGATGCGGCCATCAACGCCACCATCGCCGGCACGGGGACGATCGTCAAAGTCGCGCCGTCAATGCTCTCGCTGGGCGGGAGCAATTCTTTTGTGGGAACGATCGCGCTGGGCGTCGGCGCCACCAGCGGCGGCAATCTGAACGGCGCGTTGCGCATCACCAATGGCAATGCCATTGCACATATCACCGTTTTCAATTCAGACAACAACGCGGCTTACGATACTTTTCAAATCGATGGCACGGCGGGCAATGTCACCGTGCCGAACACAGCAGCGTTGGTTTGGAACGCGAACAACGCCGGCCCCGCCGCCACCGCCGCCAATGTGATTGAGAACATCGGCGGAGACAATTTGCTCAACCCCGCCGTCACCTATCAAGTTGGCGGCACCGGTTATGGAATCCTCAGCGATGCAGGCACGCTCACTTTTGCCGGCAATCTCAACGCCAACGGCACCAGCGGCAAAACCTTTTATCTCCGCGGCCCCGGCAACGGCGCATTCACCGGCCTGCTCACCGGCACCGGCGCCGCCATCAATCAAACCAGCACCGGAACCTGGACCCTCAACTCCGCCAACACCTTCACCGGATCGGTTACCCTTGCCGGCGGAATTCTCAGCACCAATCGCCTGACTTCCGAAGGCACCGGCGGCACCGCCAGCGGCATCGGCGAATCCAGCGCACTCGCCTCCAGCCTGGTTCTCACCGGCGGCACGCTCCGCTACACCGGCGGATTCGTTTCAATCGACCGCCTCTTCACCGTCGGCCCCGGCGGCGGATCGATTGACGCCTCGGGAACCGGCCCCACCAGCAGCGGCGCGATCGTTTTCAACAAAATCGGCTCGATCCTCAGCAGCGATCCTATCGCTCACAACGGCACAACCACCAGCGGCTCCAACATCATCACAGTGACGAGCGCGGGCATGATTGATCTGGCAGTCGGCATGGCCATCACCGGAAGCGGGATTCCCGCCGGCACCACCATCACCGCGATCAATCCCGACACCGGCACCATCGCGCTCAGCAACACCGCGAACCTGTCCAACACCGCCGCCCTTGCCTTCGGCACGGTCAACCGCACGCTTACCCTCACCGGCTCCAACACCGCCGCCAATACATTCACGCCTTCCCTCGCCAACTCCAGCGCCGGCGGAAAACTCGCCCTCACCAAAGCCGGCGGCGGCGCCTGGACGCTGAACAGCGCACACACCTACACCGGCGACACCACCGTCTCCGCCGGCACGCTCCTCCTCGCTGCGGGCAGCTCGATCGTCAGCCCCAATGTCATCGTCGCCTCCAGCGCAACGCTCACCGTCAACGGCTCGCTCAGCACATCGACCGCACTCACCTCAAACGGTTTTACAAACCTCGCGCCCATCACCAGCGGCGGCAGCCCGCACGTTCGCACGCTCGGCGTCGCAACGCTCGGCGCCAACGGAACGATTCTCTTCGCCCCAGGCGCTACATCCGCCAACAGCAATCTATTGTCGATCGGCTCAGTCAATTTCGCCGGAACCCCAACCACGCCGCAAGGTTTGCTGGATCTGGGCAACAGCGACATGATCGTCAACAACACCCCCGTCACCGACATCGCCGGCGAGATCGCCTCCGCCTACAACAGCGGAAGCTGGAACGGTAACGGGCTGGGCAGTTCATCCGCGCAGCTCAATGCCGCCAGCGCGCATCCAACCGCGCTCGGATACGCTAAAGCATCCGACCTCGGCGTCGGCTCCTTCGACGGCCAACCCGTCAGCTCCCAAGTGCTGGTGAAATACACCTGGAGCGGCGACGCCAACCTCGACGGCTCGGTCAGCCTCCTTGACCTCAACGCCCTCGCCACCAACTTCGGCGCGCCCACAGCGCAATGGGATCAAGGCGACTTCAACTACAACGGCTCGGTCGGCATCGATGATTTCAATCTTCTGGCCATGAACTTCGGCCAAACTCCCCCCACCGCCGGCCCCGCGCTTGGCGCGTTCGTGCCCGAACCGGCTTCGCTGGCGCTCATCATGCTCGCAAGTTGCTCGCTGAAACGATCCCGCCGATCTCGCGGCCAATAATTTCCCTTCTCATTTCGCTGGAAATCCGACGTCACGATATCTTTCATGGCCACGGCGTTTCAGCCGATAATTTCGGTGGGCCGAAGGTTAATCTCTTGCGCTAAGCCTGATTTTGAGGTTATATTTTCTCGCGGGAGAAGTGTCTTTTAGTTTAAGCAAAGGATGTTGTATGCAGACTGTTGTCCACGTCACACACGAAGCGATCCAGAAAATTGGTGGCATCGGAGCGGTGTTGCAGGGATTGCTCACCAGTCCCTACTACCTGAAAAACTGCCCGCGCAACATTCTCGTCGGCCCGTTCTGGCCCGGCGAAGAGACCGGCGAGCAACGCCTCGGCCCCAACGCTGAAGTCCTCTACTCCAGCATGGATTCGCTCTATCGCTCCCCGCTTGCGCACAAGTTCCGCGAGATCGAACAGACCTATCAGGTCGGCGTTGTCTACGGCCGGCGAAAATTCATCGAAAAAGCAACCGGCACCGTCTCCGTCCCTGAAGTGTTGCTCTTTGACGTCAGCCGATTCGACGCCGCCAAAATCGGCGAGTTCAAATATCAGCTCTGGGAAAAGTTCGGCATCGAATCCGGCAAGTACGAGCACATCTGGGATTTCGAGCAGTACATGCGCCTCGCCAAGCCCACGATCGCCGCGCTGCACGCCCTCGGCGCTGCCACCAGCGCGTCCGAGCCGTGCGTCATCCTCAGCCACGAATATATGGGCATGCCCACCGCGCTGGCCGCGGTGCTGGAAGGGCCGCAGGCGAATTTCCGAACCATCTTCTACGCCCACGAGTGCGCCACCATGCGCCGCATCGTCGAAGGTCATCCTGGCCACGACACCATGTTCTACAACGTCCTTCGCAGCGCGATGGCCGAGGGCCATTTCGTCGAAGACGTCTTCGGCGATCAGTCCGGCTACTACAAGCATTCGCTCGTCAAAGCCGCCAAGCATTGCGACGGCGTTTTCGCGGTCGGTGATTACACCCTTAAAGAAATGCGCTTCCTCGGCAGCGACTTCGTTCACACCGACGCGCGCGTTGCCTACAACGGCGTGCCTTGCTGGAAGATCAGCGTCGATGAAAAAATGCGCAGCCGCCGCAAGCTCCAGAACTATTGCAAGACGCTCCTGAAATTCGAGCCGGATTACGTCTTCACGCATGTCACACGGCTCGTGCCCAGCAAGGGCCTCTGGCGTGATCTCCGCGTACTCGAGCACATGGAAGCCATGCTCCGCGAGCGCAACGAAACCGCCGTGCTCTTCACGCTTTCAACCGAAGTCCCCGTTCGCCGCGGCGATGACATCAAGCGGATGGAGCAGGTTTATCATTGGCCGGTCGTGCATCGCGAAGGGTTGCCCGATCTCTCGCACGGTGAGGCCGCCTATTACCAGGGCGTGCAGGAATTCAACGCACAGAGCCGCAACATCAAGGTGGTCTTCATCAACCAGTTCGGCTTCGAGCAGAAGGCCTGCGGCATGCGCATGCCCGCCGACATGGAATTCATGGACATCCGCAAAGGCTCCGACGTCGAGTTCGGCCAGAGCATCTATGAACCGTTCGGCATCGCCCAGGTCGAGCCGATCAGCTTCGGCGGCATTTGCGTCTTCAGCGAATGCTGCGGCTGCGCCGGCTTCGTCACCAAAGCCGCCGGCGAAGCCCCCAACCCCAACTTCATCATCGCCGATTACACCGAGCTGCCGACCGCGGGCATGCGTGCCGAGCAACTCCTGAACATCGGCCAGCCCCAGCGCGACAGCGTCGAGCACACCGTCGCCCAGATGGTCGCCAGCGAAATCGTCGAGCGCCTCCCGCGCTCGCCGCAACAATTCGAGGAGTTCATCGATCGCGGCCACAAGCTCGCCGAGCAAATGAGCTGGGATGCCGTCGCCCGCGAATACGTCGTGCCCGGCATCCAATCCGCCTGCCGGGCGCAGCGGTTGAAACAGATCGCCTAAGTTTCAAATTGAGATATTGATCGAAGCTAACGTGGCGTGGGCGCTTGCCCACGCCACTTTTATTTCTGGAAATGATCAGAATCCATAATCATCATCAAATTCCACGATGACTCCCCGATCCGCATGGGCTGGCGCGTCCGCAATCGACGGCAGTTTCGCCGTCCGATCCCACTGCTTCATCTTGCCGGCAAGTTCCTCCGCATCGATCTGATGGATCGCCTGCAGATGCTCCGCCACATCGTGCAGATCGTATCGCCGCATGATGAGCGATGCTTTGACCGCATAATCAAACTCGCACCGCGCCAGCGCCCGGCGATTCAGATACAGTGCATCGCCGAAAATCAACCGCCCGCCGTGCGCACGGGTGCATCCTTTGCCATCGTGCATCTTCCAGTGATGCCGCTTCAACCCCATCAGCGCAAAACCGTTCGCCCGCAAAAATTGATCCACATCCGCAAACAATCGCTGCCCGCGATAAAGCTCGACGAACTCCACCTCAATTTCAACTCCCACCAGATCGTGGATATGGCGGATGAATCCATTGGCCAGGATGTCATACTCCGTGCCTTGCGTATCGAGCTTCACGAAATCGGGGGCAAGGTTATTGCGATCGCAAAAACCATCCAGCGAAACCGTTTGCACCTGCAAAACGCCCGTCACCTGCGCCCGATTCTGCCGCGGGCTCCCCGGCACGCCATACCGCGCAAACTCCGCCGCGTTCGGCTCCGCCAAGCTGCAACAGGTCGCGCTGCGCGTGACATAAAGCTGCTTCGCCCCGCTATCTCCCGCAACCGCATGCGGATAAAAACGAATCGAATTAACGAACGGGCACCCCAGCGCATTCAACCGCTGGCATTCACCCGGACTCGGCTCAAACGCAATCGCATCCACTGCCCCGCCGATGCTCGCCCAGGGCCGCGCCACGCCGCCAAACGCGCCGACATCCACCACCGCAATGCGAAGATCAGACGGAATTGATTGCTTGGAGTTTGCTTCAGACATCCATTGGTTATCGGGCGTTGAGCGCCACGAACTGGAAAATCAACGCTGATCCACCCCAAATTGTTGCTGTATCTCTTTAATTCGCCCCGGCAATCGCATGTTGGGAAAATCCTCGGGGTATCGATAGAGATAAATCGTCCCGTCAAGCAAATTGGTCGGCGTTCTTTGCCGCAATGGAGCAAACAGATCTTGATCCCCCGGCGGTAGATAAAGCCCTTGCAACATGGTTGCACTGAGGGCCACCATGCACGGCCTGTCGAGTGACTGAATCGAATGAACCCCATAAAATTCTTTGACCGCCGGGCCAAAACACAAAACGTAAAGAGGCACATCCGGATGCGCGCTCTGCCACACAGTCAAAGCCGGAATATCCTGACCCCAGTCCAAATTGGAATCCCCCAGCAACCTCATCCGGCTTTGCGCGTTCCCACAGGCAATATTGAAAAATGAAATGAAATCCGGAAACGCAGCGCAGGTTTCCACCACCAATCCCAATGCAAGCAGATAAAGCATCGCGAGCACGGCTCTTGGCCAGATTGCTTGCGCGTTGGCAAGCATGTTGCCAACGATAATGAAGACAAAAGGCATGATCGGAAACAGATGACGCATGCCAAGATTGAGATTGGATGAGATCACCGAGCCGCCGTACACAAGGATTGGAATAAACACACAAACCGCCGGCCAAGCGTTCGCAAATTGAATGGATGTTCTTTTAATCGCCAAAACGATCGAACACGTTATCGCCAGAAAGATCGCCCCAAGCGTCGCCAGCGGCGTCTTAAAAAGAAAAGCCAGCGGAAAATAATACCAGCATCCCGTGTCATAAATTCTTCCCAATAAAAAAGCCGGACGCACCAATGTGGATTGGTAAGTGAATAAAAATCCCCCGATCCACGCCTGCGGCAATAGCCGCATTCGCTCGGCCCCCACTGCCAACTTTGTAGTGATGTTCCATTGCCACCCATCCGCTTCCGAACCCACCGGCCTGCGATGCTCATGAAGATAGAACCGATTTGCCGCCACAAGATCGAGCGTCTTGGCGATATCCAATCGAGAGCCATCTGCAGCAGGCGCAAAACGGAATCGATACATTCCCCAGATGATCAGCCATGCCATCGCCAGCGTCATGACCATCAACCCAATTGAGACAAAAAGCTTCTGTCCCCGCCCCGCAATTTTGTGATGGAAACACTCCCACGAGTCGGGCAACATTGCTCTCGCCAAAAGCGCGATGCCGATCATCGGAATCAGCAGCACCCCGCTGAATTTAATCGTCATCGCCGCACCAAGAGCCACTCCGGGATAAACAACATTGGCCCAGGTCATTCGCCGGCCGCAGAAATAAATCGCGATCATGCAAAGCACGAACGCCAGAGCAATGCAGACATCATTTTTGAATAACGGAGCATGCCCCAGGAAGTTGGGGTCGAACGTATAAAGAGCAGTAGCAATGATGGCCGCCAATCCACCCCCAAGCCGCCAGGACCACAATGAAATACTTGCCCCGAGAGCGACACTCGCGATCAGAAACATGAAGCGGCTTCGACCGATGAATGCCCCGCCGTCGTTTCCCGGCATGCGAAAGAAAACAGCGCCGCTCCATCGCGATTGGTTGCGCGGATCATCGATCGCCCAATCCCAATAAGTGCCCTGCCGCTCGATGTGAATATCCGCAGGTTGATGCACGAGCATGCCCCAGTATTTCCAAAGCGGCGGATCTTCCGCGTCGACGCGATATTCGCCATCGAACGTGCAAAGATAAGCCGAAGCTGCGTGCAAAGGTTCATCCGCAGTCGGCCCCTTGGTTTGCACCGCCAGCCAACTCTGTGCAGCAAACAGGAACAGCAACGTCGCGCACAAGAGGATGGCCACTTTGGATTTGATGAACATTGCAGTCTTACAACCGATCCCGCCGCGATCGGTCGATTCTCAACTTTACGAATTGAATACAGGGTTTTGCATCATACACCAAACCGCCATATCGTAACCCCCGATGAACGTAAAACTGCTGGATTTACAGGCGCAATATCTCCCCATCCGCAACGAAATCCGCCGCGCGATCGACGAGGTTTGCGATGCCCAGGCACTGATCCTCGGCCCGCACGTTGAAAAATTCGAGAAGAACCTCGCCGAATATTGCCACACCAAACACGCCATCGGCGTCAGCAGCGGCAGCGACGCGCTCTTGTGCTCCCTCATGGCCATCGGCATCAAGCCGGGCGACGAGGTGATCTGCCCCACCTTCACGTTTTTCGCGACGGCCGGCGCGGTGGCGCGGCTGGGTGCGATCCCCGTCTTCGTCGATATCGAGCCCCTGACCTTCAACATCGACCC
>DATAPK010000110.1:0-16942 GCA_036265245.1 Tepidisphaeraceae bacterium
CGCGCCGAACCCATCAAAGAGCGCGCCGCCGCAGAAAGCGCGTTACCCCCCGCGCGCCTCACCGGCGAGCTCGCCCGCACCACCGGCCAATTACGCCTTTTCGCAAACCTGGTCGAAGAGGGCTCCTGGGTCGACGCCCGCATCGACCGCGCCGACCCCCACCGCAAGCCCGCCCCCAAACCCGACATCCGCCGAATGCTCGCCCCCCTCGGCCCCGTCGCCGTCTTCGGGGCCAGCAATTTTCCCCTCGCCTTTTCCGTCGCCGGCGGAGACACCGCATCCGCCCTGGCCGCCGGCTGCCCCGTCGTCATCAAAGCCCATCCATCCCACCCCGGCACCAGCGAAATCGTCCTCTCCGCGATCCTCGCCGCGGCCCAATCAACCGCCATGCCCAATGGCATCATCTCGATGCTTCACGGCGTCGATCCCGACATCAGCCTCGCGATCGTTCGCCACCCTTCAATCGCCGCCGTCGGTTTCACCGGCTCGCTGCGCGCCGGCCGCGCCATCTTCGACACCGCCGCTTCTCGCGCCACTCCAATTCCCGTCTACGCCGAAATGGGAAGCATCAATCCCCTCTTCGCTCTCCCCGCCGCCCTCGCCGCGCGCGGAACGCAAATCGCCGAGGGGCTCACCCAATCCGTCACCCTCGGCGTCGGCCAATTCTGCACCAAGCCCGGCGTCGTCGTCGTCGTGGACGATCCCTCAACCAAAACTTTCCTGGCTCATCTGTCGACACTTCTCTCCGCCGCCGCCCCAGGCACAATGCTAAACCCCAGCATCGCCAAAGCCTTCTCCCAAGGCCGACAACATCGCGCGGGGATGACGGGTATTACTTGCGCTCCCGCCGATCGCTCCACATCCGGCAATCAGGCCGCCCCCACACTTTTCCAAACCACCGGCAGACATTTCCTCGCGCGCCCCGAGTTGCGCGAAGAACTCTTCGGCCCCGCCGTGCTGGTCGTAGTAACTGAAGATCTCACGGAAATGAATCGAATCGCGCGCGAGCTTGATGGCCAACTCACCGCAACCCTCCACGCCGATCCCGCCGATACAAATCACGCCGCAACGCTATCCGAAATTTTGCGTTACAAAGCCGGCCGGCTCATCTTCAATAGCTATCCCACCGGCGTTGAGGTCGGCTTCGCGATGCAACATGGCGGCCCTTACCCCGCCACCACCGATTCTCGCTCCACCTCGGTCGGAACCGCCGCCATCTCGCGATTCGCCCGCCCCGTCGCCTACCAGGATTTCCCGCAACACACCTTGCCCTTGGAATTGCAAGACGCCAATCCACGCCGAATTCGACGAATGATCGACGGAGCTTTCACCAGCGATTTGGAATAGTTTTGAACTCGAGAATGGGTAGGGCAACCCCGCTAATGAGAATCCTTAAGGTCGGATCTCGCAGGCATTATGCCGCCATAGCGGAGGCTTCGGCGAAGGTTCGAGAAATCGCAATAAACTGCGACTCGGTCGCCTTGAACGCATCCACAATATCAGGATCGAAGTGAGCGCCTGATCCCTCCAGAATGATCGAGCGGGCGTGATCGTGGCTAAACGCGTTTTTGTAGACACGCTTGGTTGTCAGCGCATCATATACATCCGCCAATGCGACGATTCGCGAACAAAGCGGGATTTCGTCATTCTTTAGATTGTTGGGATACCCCGTGCCATCGAATTTTTCGTGATGCGAGGCGGCGATATTCCTGGCCATCACCAGAAACTCCGCTTCGGGGTGATGAGTGAGCACATCCTCCAGCGTGCGCGCGCCCGCCAACGCGTGCGTCTTCATGATCTCAAATTCCGCCGGCGTCAATTTTCCAGGCTTCAAAAGAATCGAGTCGGGGATGGCCACCTTGCCGATATCGTGCAGGGGGCTCGTCAGATAAATGTTCTGCACATAGCTCGGCGTGATGGCCCGAGCGAACTTCGGCTGCGTCGCCAACTGACACGCGATGATGCGCGAATAATTCTGCACGCGTTCCAAATGTTCGCCGGTTTCCGGATCGCGCGATTCTGCCAGCTTCGCCAAGGCGAAAATCGTCAACTCGCGCGTTTCCAGCGCCAGCACGCGCTGCGCCGTTCGAACGCGAACGCGCAATTCGTCAGGATGGAATGGCTTGGTAATGAACTCATCCGCCCCGGCAGACAAACCTTCCACCGTGGATTCAGTGCCGGATTTGGATGTCAGCAAGATAAAGAAGACATAACCCTGCAGATTGGCAGCCCGAACCGCTTTGCACAGTTGGATGCCCGTCATGCCAGGCATTTCCCAATCGGAAATCACCAGCCGAAATGACTCATTCAGAATCTTCTCCAGCGCCTCCTGCCCATTGCTCGCAAGCGATACGACATGCCCCGCTGCTGTCAGCGCCGAGCGAATAATTTCGCGTGCAACCGCACTGTCATCAACCACCAATATCTGCATATATAACTCTAAAATTCGACGAAGTTATGGGGCACTGAAAAACTGCGCTAAGTTGACATAAACGACGATATATCTGTGGATATCGGAGTGCATTAACTGCCGCTTTAACTACTAAAACCGCATAAAAAGTTGAGTAATAATAATCCGCCGCATAATTACCGGGTCTAACAAGAGTTACATTTATATCGCCATAGTCGTTTTAAAACTCACGGGTCGAGAATTCGGATTTTCTTATTAATGGGGTACCCCCTTCTGACGATTTGCACCTTGTACAATGGAAACCACACTCAACAGCAATTGTGATCCCGCGATCGCGGATTTGATCGAACAACTCACTTCTGAAACCACGAAAGTGAGTTGCGACGATCTTGGGGCACTGGCCGCGTTGCACACGCGATTCCAAAAACTGCGCGAGGAAGTCAATCTCGCCGCATCAGCGGAAACGCGCGGCGAGGCTTCACTGCTGGCGGCCAAAAGCGAGCAACTTCTGGAAAAGCTCATCCTTGGGGAAGCCGAAAATGCCGACGCCGCGCTTCAGCAAATCGTGCGATCCGTTGAGGAATTGAAGCAAACTATCAACGGCGTCAGCGCGCCTGCTCCGCAAATCATTCCGCAGGAAGTCGTCGCAACGCCCCATGCCATCCAGATTGATGCGGAAGTAGCGATCAATCCCGATGACGCATCGCTGGGAATGGAATTCATCAGCGAAGCAAGCGGCCATTTGGAATCCGCCGAGGCCAATCTGCTGAAACTTGAAGAATCGCGCGACCCCGAAACCATCAATGCGATTTTCCGCAGCTTTCACACGATCAAAGGGGTGGCGGGGTTTTTGAATCTCAAGCAAATCGGCGCGCTTTCTCATGCCGCCGAGAATCTGCTCGACCTGGCCCGCAAAGGAAAAGTCGAAATCACCGGCAACAATGTCGACGTCGTCCTTGAGTCGATCGATCAACTCAAAACATTGCTGAATGCATTGGATGTGGCCATTAAAACGCAGCAACCCGTCGCGGTGCAGCCGAAACTGCCGGGTTTGATTGCGAGATTGAACGAAGCCGCCTCCGGCAAAGCTCCCCCAGCCGCCTCCAGCGTCATCGTTGAAGAGGCCGCACCTGCAATTCAGGAAACCGCACCTGCGACCGCACCTGCCGTTCAAGAGGCGGCTGAATCGGTCAAGCCAGGGGCGCGTTCGCAATCCAACGAAACCACCGTCAAAGTGGCCACCGATCGACTCGACTCACTGATCAACACGGTGGGCGAGTTGGTCATCGCGCAGTCGATGGTCAGCCAGGATGTGGTGGCCCTCGCATCCGGCTCGCAGCGCGTCATGCGAAACGCCTCACACCTCTCGAAGATCACACGCGAATTACAAGACCTGTCGATGTCGATGCGCATGGTGCCGATTCAAGGCGTCTTCCAGAAAATGGCGCGCCTCTCGCGCGACGTCGCACGCAAGGCTGGAAAAGAAATTGACTTCCAGATGACCGGCGGAGAGACCGAACTCGACCGCAACGTCGTCGAAGCCATCAGCGATCCCCTCGTTCACATGGTCCGCAACTCGGTCGATCACGGCGTCGAAACTCCCGAGCAGCGAATTGCTGCCGGCAAAACACGCACGGGCAAAGTTGAACTCAAAGCCTTTCATGAAGCGGGCAACATCGTGATCGAAATCATTGATGACGGCCGCGGATTGAACAAGAAAAAACTACTGGAAAAAGCGGCTGCCGCCGGAATCATCACGCCGGGACAGGAACTCAGCGAGCAGGAAATCTTCAAGTTGGTTTTCCACGCCGGGCTGTCGACGGCTGAGAAGATCACCGACATCTCCGGCCGCGGCGTCGGGATGGACGTGGTGCGAAAAAACGTCGAGGCACTCCGAGGCCGGATCGACATCACCTCGGTCGAAGGCAAGGGCACAACGTTCGCCATCCGTCTCCCGCTGACGCTGGCGGTCATCGACGGCCTGGTTGTTCGCATCGGCTCGCAACGCTACATCATCCCGATTCTCACCGTCGAACAGAGCCTGCGTCCGACAGCGACCATGATTTCGACCCTCCAGAATCGCGGCGAGATGTGCATGATCCGCGGCAAAGTGCTGCCCCTCTTCCGTTTGTACAAACTATTTAACGTCACACCCAAAAGCACAGATCCGACGCAGGCGTTGGTCGTGATCGTGCAGGATAACGACCGCCGCTGCTGTTTGATGGTTGACGAACTTGTCGGCCAGCAGCAGGTCGTCATCAAATCCCTCGCCGACAGTTTGGGAACGCTTCGAGGGATTTCCGGAGGCGCGATTCTCGGCGATGGAAGCATCAGCCTGATCCTCGACGTCCCCGGCCTGACCGAATTGGCCGTCGGCCATCAATAACAAGGAGAACATCGTGAGCAGTGTCACACACGTTAATCAGGAGTTGACTGGTACGGCCAACCGTGCCGGGAAATATCTGACCTTCGCTCTGGGCAAGGAAGAGTACGGCCTGGAGATTCTGAAGGTCCGCGAAATCATCGGCTACATGGATATCACCGCCGTGCCGCGTACGCCGACGCACGTCAAAGGCGTCATCAATCTGCGCGGACAGGTCATCAGCGTGATCGATCTGCGATCCAAGTTCAGCATGGAGCCGACGGCACGCACCGACCAGACCTGCATCATCGTCGTCGACATCCAGCAGAACGGTCGCCGGCTCAATACGGGCATCATCGTCGATCACGTATCAGAAGTGCTGAGCATCAGCGCTGACAAAATCGAAGAGCCGCCGGCGTTCGATTCATCCGTCCAGATCGATTTCATCCTGGGCATGGGCAAGATCGGCAACAGCGTGAAGATCCTGCTCGACATCGACAAGGTGCTGAACACCTCTGAAGTGCTTCAGTTGGATTCGATCACCAAACAGGCTGCTTAAACAACAAACTTTGATCTTAAGAAAGGACGAAAGGTATCTGCTATGAAACTGACTATCGGAAAGAGAATCACGTTGGGGTTTTCCATCGCCGTGCTAATCACCGGCGGGCTGGGCTTTTTCACCTACAGCAAAATGAAAACAATCTCCGCTGAAACCAAGAGCGTGGCGGAAGATTCACTGCCCGGGCTGAATACCAGCTCCAAGGCGGCGATCCAGCAGCGATACAACGCATGGGCCCTCCTGAATCTGGCCACGTCTGAAAGCACTGAAGAAGTCGCCAAGCATCTCGAGCAGTTCAATAACGGCCACATCGCTTTGTCGCAGTTATTGGATCAGTATGAAAAGATGGTTTCACAGGAAGAAGAACGCCAGCTTTTTGAGACTGTGAAGAAAACTCGCGAAGAAGTCAGCGTCGGCAGCGAGAAGGTCATTGCGCTGGCGAAGGCAAATAAGATGAAGGAATCGGCCGACGTGTACGATCACGAAGTCGATCCCAGCACCGTAAAGTTCGACGCCGCCGTCGAAGCGCTGGTGGACTACAACCAGAAGAACGTGAAGGAAAGCACCGAAACGCTCGAAACTGCGGTGAACAGCGGCGTGACGGGCATCATCATCGGGATCACGGCCGCCACCCTTGCGGCGATCATCGTCGCCTTCATCACGATCCGCGCCATCAATATCGCTCTCAAGAAAATCGCTGAGACGCTGAGCAGCGGTTCGGAGCAGGTCGCATCGGCTTCATCGCAGGTCTCCAGCTCGAGCCAGGCGCTCGCGCAGGGCGCCAGCGAGCAGGCGGCAAGCCTGGAAGAGACCAGCAGCGCGCTGGAAGAGATGAGCTCGATGACCAAGAAGAACGCAGAGAGCGCCCAGCAGGCCGCCGGCCTGGCCACCGAAGCCAAGGGCGCCGCCGACAAGGGCAACTCTGAAATGGATCGCATGGGCAAGGCGATCGCCGAAATCGAGAAGTCCGCAACCGAAACCGCCAAGATCATCAAGGTGATCGATGAGATCGCCTTCCAGACGAATCTGCTCGCCCTCAACGCCGCGGTTGAAGCCGCTCGTGCGGGCGAAGCCGGTAAAGGATTCGCCGTCGTCGCTGAAGAAGTTCGTAACCTCGCGATGCGCTCTGCCGAAGCGGCCAAGAACACCGCTGCGATGATCGAGGAATCCGTCAAGAACGCCAAGAACGGCGTGCAGATCGCCAACGAAGTCGGCAAGACCCTGGCTGACATCACCAACTCCAATGAGAAGGTGAACGCATTGATCGGCGAGATTGCCGCCGCGTCTGCCGAGCAGGCGCAGGGCATCGGGCAGGTCAATACCGCCGTCACCCAGATGGACAAGGTCACCCAAAGCAACGCCGCTGCTGCCGAGGAATCGGCGTCGGCCTCTGAAGAGCTTTCTTCACAGGCGTTGGAGTTGAACAGCGTGGTTGCCACGCTGATGGAACTGGTCACAGGTGCCAATGTTGAGCGCGCGGCGAAGATTGAACGTCGCCCGAGCAGGTCGCACTCGTCTCCGGCCCACAAGGCGCCCCAGGCCCAGGCCAAGACCGTTCGGCCTTCACAGGTTCTCCCCTTGGAAGACAACAATAATTCCAAGGATGACTTCAGTGCGTTCAGTGAAGCAGCGTAATGAAGTTGAAGTGATTACGCCGCCGGCCGGATGACGAAAAAAAGTCCGGCCGGCGGATTTATGCGAGTCTGGAGAGATATGCTTGCCACTATCGACAATGATCTAACTGAAGCCGACTTCGAGCGGATCAGTCAACTGGTTTACCGTCATTGCGGGATCAACCTGCACGACGGCAAACTCGACCTGGTGCGTGCCCGCATCTTCAAGCGGCTCCGTGCCGTGGGTGCCAATACCCCTCTCGAATACATCAATCAGATGGAAGCCGACGCCACTGGCGAAGAATTCCATCATCTGATCGATGCGATCAGCACGAATCTCACCAGCTTTTTCCGCGAAAACGGACATTTCAATTTTCTGCGGGAAAAACTGTTGCCGGATTTAATCAAACGCAAAAAATCCACTTCGCCCCGCATTCGCGCCTGGAGCGCGGGTTGCTCCACGGGCGAGGAAGCCTACTCGCTGGCGATGACCTTGCTCGATGTGCTCGGGTCGGGATGGAATACCAAGCTGTTGGCAACGGATATCTCACGCCCCGTGCTGGCCACTGCGCGGGCGGGAACCTACGACAAAGCACGCATCGAATCCGTGCCCGCGCAATTAAAGAGCCGGTTCTTCGTTCCGGCCAACGGTAAAGATAAATTCAAGGCCTCGCCGGAATTGGCGGGCATTATTCAGTTCAACTATCTGAACCTGATGGATCGCTGGCCGTTCTCCGGCCCCTTCGACTTCATCTTCTGCCGAAATGTCATGATCTATTTCGACAAGGAGACGCAGCAGCGCCTCATCCATCGCTTCTGGGACTGCCTTGCCAGTGGCGGGGTTCTTTTTACCGGACATTCCGAATCGCTGACCGGGGTATCGCATCGATTCAATTACGTACAGCCGACGATTTATGTCAAATCGTAAACGTTTGAGGAGAGAGGGAGTGCAGAAGTGGATATTGTGGTCAACGTTTCAGATGCAAAAACCTCACGCAACCCGCAGGACGCACTGCTAACGCATGCGCTAGGGTCGTGTATCGGGGTGATGCTCTACGACGACCTCTCCAAGGTTGCTGGAATGCTGCATTTCCAGCTTCCCAGCGCTGTCGATAATCCGCACCGCGCAGAACAGAACCCCACCATGTTTGCCGATACTGGTATGGAGTACGTTCTCGACAAGATGCTGCAACTCGGCGCCAAATCAGGCCGACTTCGCATCAAAATTGCCGGCGGTGCTGAAATGCTCAACGACACGAAACTTTTCAATATCGGCCGACGCAATCACGCCGCCATCCGAAAGTTCCTCTGGCAGCGTGGCTTGCTGATCGATAGCGAAGATGTTGGCGGAAGGCAGCCGCGAACCGTGCGCATGGACGTCGCAGACGGTGCCATCACTGTCAAGTCGAATGGCGAGGTGACCAGCCTATGACAGCCACGCCCGGACACAACATCCTGATCGTCGATGATTCCTCGACAACGCGCGCCTTTATTCGTCGCGTGATTGGCCTTTCCGGTTTCCAGACCAAGGAAATCTACGAGGCCAGCGACGGGAAAAAAGCCCTGGAACTCCTCAATCAACAAGCGGTCGACATCGTGCTTGCGGATTTGCAAATGCCTGAGATGGACGGCGAAGAAATGTCCCGCCGGATTTTCAATGATCCGACAAAACAGCACGTTTCGGTCATCGTGGTTTCAGCCGATCCCAACGAGCAGAAAATCCAATCGCTCCTGCAGGCCGGCGCAAAAGGATATCTCGCCAAGCCTTTTACCCCCGAGGCGTTTCGCAAAGCCCTCTTGAACGTGATCGGAGGCGTGCAACATGCTTGAAGCCCTCAATCAATTTGCCCTGGAATCGCTGGCCGACAGCTTTGAAACGATGGCGTTCATGTCGCCCAACCTCGCCGAAGAGCCGTATGAGCCGCCGACAAATGCCGTCCTGCTCAGCCTGAAGTTTGCCAACGGAAGCTGCGGAACGGTCGAGATGGTTGCATCCAGAAACCTCGGCAAGGTGGCTGCCTCAAACATGCTCGGCGACGATCTCCAATCGCCCGCGCAACATGACGATGCGCTCAAGGAACTGCTCAATATTTTTGGCGGACTGATGCTGCGACGGTGGACATCACAGTCTCGCGAAACAATCCGAATGTCGCTCCCGCAAATGCGGGAATTTGACACCCTTGCCGAATGGTCTGCGTTCATCGCTTCTCCTGGCACGACAGTGCTTAACGTCGAAGGAAATGTAGTCGCCATGCGGGTGCGCTCATGCGGCTGAAAAGATATTTATGAATTTAGTAACTGAAAAACCCGTCAAAAGCCCCGCAGCAATCAAAGTGCTGGTCATCGATGATTCCGCCGTCGTGCGCAATCTGCTCACCCGCGAGCTCTCAAAAGACCCGATGATCAACGTGATCGCCACCGCCGCCGATCCCTTCATCGCTCGCGACAAAATCGTCATGCTCAAGCCTGACGTCATCACCCTCGACGTCGAAATGCCCCGCATGGATGGCATCACCTTCCTTCGCAAGCTGATGGCTCACATGCCCATGCCCGTCGTCGTCGTCAGCTCTCTTACCGGCGAAGGAACGCAAACCGCCCTCGAAGCCATGAGCGCCGGCGCCGTCGAAGTCGTCTGCAAACCCGGCTCCGCCTATTCAATCGAAAACCTGTCCGCCGTGCTGATCGAAAAAGTCAAATCCGCTTCCAAGGCTCGCATCCGTGGCGTCGCGAACCTGCCTCCCGCTCGCACAACACCAAAACAACCCCTCTCCGCCACCAGCATGGCCGCCACCACCGACAAGGTCATCGCCCTGGGTGCATCCACAGGGGGCGTGCAGGCGCTGACAGAAGTAATCTCCAACCTTCCCGTCACCTCTCCCGGCGTTGTCGTCGTTCAGCACATGCCGGCGAGATTCACACAGTCTTTCGCCGAACGATTGAATGAATCATGCGCAATTCAGGTCAAAGAAGCCGCCCATAACGACACAGTCATCCCCGGACGAGTGCTCCTCGCGCCAGGCGGATTTCACATGCTCTTACGTCGTTCAGGCGCACGATATTACGTCGAAGTGGTGGATGGCCCGGACGTGCATCACCAGAAACCCAGCGTCGATGTGCTCTTCCAATCCGTCGCCAAATACGCCGGTGCCAATGCCGTCGGTGCGATTCTCACCGGCATGGGCGCCGATGGCGCCGACGGTTTGCTCGCCATGCGAAATGCCGGTGCTCGCACGATTGCCCAGGACGAAGCCACAAGCATCGTCTTCGGCATGCCCATGGAAGCCATCAAATGTGGCGCGGCAGAGAAAGTGCTGCCGCTCGATGAAATCGCCAAAGCAGTTCTTCAACTGGCGAAACAAGCAGGCAAATAACGAAATAACCAAAAGGATGTGACACAATGACTCAAGTAGCAGAACCACAACAGGCGCTCAATCCAAAATTGATTGTCCCTTTCGTCAATTCGGTGCGCAACGTATTCACCACGATGGTCGGCGTGGTCACAACCGTCGAGCGGCCCACCTATAAATCCGGGCCGGCCGTCTCGTATGACGTTTCGGCCATCATCGGGTTCTCCGGACAGGTGATCGGATCCGTAGTCGTCAGCTTTCAGATGGATGCAGCCCTCAAGCTGGTGAAAGCCTTTGCCGGCGTCGATCTCACCGCCGACAGCCCCGATTTTGCCGACGCCATCGGCGAGCTTGCCAACATGATTGCCGGCAACGCCAAGAAAGATCTCGGCGCAACCGCCAGCATCACCTGCCCCAGCGTCGTGCTGGGCGCCAATCACGTCATCGCCCGTCTGCGCGGCGTGCCTTGCGTGATCATCCCGTGCAAAACACCGGTGGGCGACTTCGCCGTCGAAGTCAACATGAAGCAAACAGATTAAATTTCCTATCAAAGTGAGGACACTGTCATGAAGATTCTCCTGGTCGACGATTCGAAAACAATGCGGAACATCCAGAAGCGCACCTTGGCCGCGCTGCCGGAAGCAGAATTTGTTGAAGCTGGCGACGGCGTCGAAGGACTCGCCGCCATGAACAGCTCCGGCCCTTTCCAACTGGTGCTCGTGGACTGGAACATGCCCAACATGGACGGCATCACGTTCGTCACAAAAGTTCGCGAGACGAACAAAACCACGCCCATGATCATGTGCACCACCGAAGCCGAAAAGACGCGCGTGATCGACGCCCTCAAGGCCGGCGTGAACAACTACGTGGTCAAGCCCTTCACCCCCGAAGCCCTGACCGAAAAGGTCCAGCAAACGCTCCAGAAAGCCAAAGCAGCATGAGCGCAACTGCGACTATTCCAGCTCCCAATGCGCCTGCCACGGCGACGAAGACGACCGTCATGATCGTCGAAGACACGCCGTTCTGGCAGAAGCAGATCGAGCAGGCCCTCCAGGCCGCCGGCTTCGCCACGGTCCTCGCCAACAACGGCAAGGAAGCGCTTGTGCTTCTCGAAAAGCACAAGCCACGCGTCGTCGTCTCCGACATCGAAATGCCCGAGATGACCGGCCTCGAATTCCTCAACGCCGTGCGCGCTAAGCCCGAATACCTGAAGCTGCCCATCATCATGCTCACCACCAGCGCCGCCAAAGAGCGCATCCTCGAAGCCACGCGCCTTAAAGCCGGTGAGTACATGCTCAAGGGCAGTTTCAATGGCGATCAACTCGCTGATCGCGTGAAAAAATGGCTGACGCCTCCCACCAAAGCCGCCGCCACCGCCAATCCGGCCGCTCCAAAAGCGGTCGCCAGCGCATTCCCCCGCTTATTGCAACGTAACGAAGTCGTCGCCGCCGTCACCAAGCTCGCCGCCACCGGCAAGACGCTCGCCAATGTCGTCGCCTCGGCCACCGAGCTTTGCAAAACCTCCAAAAATAATCCCGCCGCGCTGCTCGACATCGTCAAACACGATCCCATCTTCGCGATGCGCGTCATGCAGCAGGCCAACGCATCCAAGCGCGTCGGCACCCTCGACGAAGCAGTGAAGGTCCTCGGCGCCGACGCCATCAGCGTCATTGCACAATCGCTCACCCCCCAGCCCGCAACTTCTCGCGGCGCGCTCGCCGCTTGTCAGCACTCAATCGCGGTAGCCAGCGTGATGCACAAAATCGTGCCGCGCAGCTTTGAAATGAGCCTCGGCGTCACCTATCTGATCGGGCTCCTGCACGATCTCCCCGAGATCCTGCTTCGCCAGGCTTTCCCGGCGCAATACGAAGCCGCCACCGATTTCGCCGACCAGGCCAATCGATCCTTACGCCAAATCATGCCCGATGTTTTCAGTGTTTCGATGGCCGAAATCGCCGGCGAGCTCGCCACATTGCTGAAATTGCCCCCGCTCATCGCAACACCCCTGCGCGAATACGCCGCCGCAACCGGAGCCATCGGTTCCGAAGCCGGTCGCCCGGGCCCAATGGTCGATCGCCTCGCTCTTGCGCTCCGATACGCCGAATATTACGCCAACGCATTGCAATTGCCGTTGACGCCTTACAGCGCGTCGATCGCCCCACTCACCTTGACCGATTGCCGCACCGCTTACATCGCCACCGATGCAATCAACGGTTCTGAAATTCGCTCGCACACCCTCGAAATCACAAAACAATTACACGGTGATGCAGCCAATCAACCCGCTACTTCGGAAGCCAAGCCCAAGATTTGGTACGCGCGGCACAACAGCTTCGCTCCGCTCGATCCCGTCGAAGAAGCGCTCAAGCTTCTTGCCGATGTCGTCGTTTATTCCGAACCCCCCAGCAAACGCGAGCATTTTGACAACCTCAACGGCGTTATCGTTTGCGCCCCTTCAATCGATACCTTCGGCCTGTTGTGGTGTCTCCCCGATCGCATGCCCCAGGCGTCTGCAACCAATCGCCTCAACGTCCTCCACGTGTTGCCCTCATCCAACGCAGATTCCAAACGAGCCGCCGCCGAAAACATCAACACACTCTGCTACCCCTTCTCCCAGGCCACCCTCGAAGCAACCTTCAAGCTTTTCCGATAACCCGTGTAGCCGGCGAGCATGCTCGCCGCTCCACAACCAACAAATTCTCCCCCGCCCTACTCATCGAATATCAACCGGCGCCAACCGTGGCGTCAGCGCATGAATAACCACCAGCGCCGTCAAATAAGCACAAGAAGAAATCGCAAACAAACTCCAATAACTTCCCGTTTTCTCCAGGATAAACCCCGCCGATTCAGAAAAAACCATCGCCGCCAGCGATCCCGCCATCCCGCCCAGCCCAACCACCGAAGCCACCGCCTGCTTCGGAAATAAATCCGACGCCAGCGCAAACAAATTCGCCGCCCACCCCTGATGCGCCGCCGCCGCAACCGCGATCAAGCCGATCGCCACCCACAAATTGTTCGTCTGCGCCGCAAACATCACCGGCAGCACGCAAATCGCGCACACAAGCATCGCGATCTTACGACTGACATTCACCGACCATCCCAATCGAATCATCCGCGATGACAACCAGCCGCCCGCAACGCTTCCAACCGATGTAACGCTATAAATCACCACCAACGGCAAACCTAGGCTCAGCAAATCCACATCGAATCGTTTGTTAAGAAACTTCGGCAGCCAGTAAAGATAAAACCACCAGATCGGCGCGGTGAACGCATACCCCACCAAAAATGCCCACATCTGCCGCATCTGTAGCAATTGCCCCCATCGCATCGGCGGCATCGCAGTTTCAATTGGATCGCTGGTAATATGCGCAAGCTCCGCCGGCGAAACACGCCGCGATTTGCCAGGCGCGTCATAAAACCAACCCCACGCCGCCAGCCAAAAAAATCCCAGCGCCCCCAGCGCCACAAAAGCCGCCCGCCATCCCCAGTGACTCACAATCCACGGCACGCTCAACGGCGCCAAAATCGCCCCAATATTCGCGCCCGAATTAAAGATGCCATTGGCCAACGCCCGCTCGCGCTTCGGAAACCATTCCGCAACCGCCTTCACCGCCGCCGGAAAATTCCCCGCCTCCCCCAGCCCCAGCGCAAACCGCGCCACGCCAAACCCAAACACCGATCGCACCAGCGCGTGCCCCGCCGCCGCCACGCTCCAGAACAGCACCGAAATCAGATAGCCGCGCTTGGTCCCCACCTTGTCGATGAAGCGTCCAAAACCCAGCAACCCCAGCGCATACGCCGCCTGAAACGCGGTCACGACATGCGCATATTGAACCTCGGTCCACCCAATTTCATGCTGCAGCAGGGGCGCCAGCAACCCAAGAATCTGCCGATCCATATAATTGATCGTCGTCGCGAAAAATAACAGCGCACAAATCGTCCAACGGGCATTGCTTTTAGCGGGTCGTATTGGCTCGATTCCCGAAAGAGTATCCATGCCCTCGCGCCTTGCTGTGAAGCTATTTCAAAAACTGTTACTTGCCATCCACGCCGGGTCTGAGGTACTCCGAAGACCCGGATTCATCCACGGAGTCCAAGTTTTAGAACAACTTTTAAAACCCGATGCTCGCGCCCCCATCCACCGGCAACACCACCCCCGTAATAAATTGCGCCGCCGGCGAACACAGAAACACCGCCGCTTTGCCAATATCATCCGGCTCGCCAAATCGCCCCATCGGCGTCCTCGCCAGAATCTTCCTCTCGCGTTCCGTATCTCCACTCAACGCCTGGCGCAACATCGCCGACTCGATCCACCCCGGCGCGATCGCATTCACGCGCACGCCTCGCCCCGACACCTCCGCCGCCAGCGATCGCACCATGCCAAGATAAGCGCTCTTCGCCGCCGAATAAGCAATCACCAGCGGCATGCCGATCATCGCCGCCATCGACGCCGTAAACAAAATATTCCCCTGCCCGCGCTTCAGCATCCCCGGCAACACCGCCGCCGCCAGCGCCTGCGCCGCGCAAACATGCGTCGTCAACACAGATTGAAATTCCTCCGGAGCCGTTTCCGCCGCCGCTTTCTTCAGATGAATCCCCGCATTGTTAACCAGAATAGTAATCGGCCCATTCGCCGCCTTCTCCGCCGCAACCACCAATTCCCCCGCGCGCTTCAATTGCGTGATGTCATGCGCCACAAAAGCCGCCGACGGCCCGAGGCTCTTCGCCGCCTCAGCCAGTTCCTTCTCCCGCCGCCCCACCAACACCACCTTCGCCCCCGCCGCCGCCAGGCAACGCGCAATACCAAAACCCAGCCCCGTCCCTCCGCCGGTAATCAGCGCCGTCTCGCCATCGAGCCGAAATCCATTTTGATTTGAATTCATATTGCTAAAGACTTCCGTGAATGGCACCATCTTACTTCAACGTTCGATGTTCAATGTTGAATGTTCGATGTTTCCTTTCTTCCAATCCTCACGCCCGGCAACCCACCGAAAGCAAAGGCGTATCCTGATGCTTATACATAACAAAATACTCGCGATGCCCCAGCAACTCCGGCTTCGTCAACTGTCCCCCCGCCACCCGCGTCACCAACGAAACCAACTCATCCGCCGCCTCACCCAATGAACATTCCCCGCTCAACACTCGCCCCGCATTAAAATCCATGTCCTCAATCATCCGCTGATACGTCTGCGTATTGCCCGTGATTTTAATCAGCGGCGCAACCGGACTTCCAATCACGCTTCCACGCCCCGTCACAAACAACACAACCTGCGCCCCCGACGAAATCAAATCCATGATCCCTTCACTGTCATTCGGATTCGTATACCCAAACTGCATGAAATGCGGATCAGGCACACTGTCCATAATCCAAAGCCCCGGCCCGCGCGGCGGCTCCGCCACCTTAATCACCCCTTGAATCGCCCGGCTGCCGCTCTTGGCAAACGCCCCCATGCTCTTCTCTTCAATCGTCGTCAACCCGCCCGCAAAATTCCCCGGCGACGCCGAAAACTGCCGCACCGAATGACAATAAGCCACCGCCTTGTCATACGCCCCCATCAACTCCCCGCGCGCCGCTTCATCCGCCGCTCTCCCCGCCAGAATATCCCGCAGCCCGATCATCTCCACGATCTCTTCAAACACCGCCCGCCCACCCGCATCCACAAGCCGATCAAAAAATGCCCCCACCACCGGATTTCCCGCCAAGCCCGATGTCCCATCCGATCCCCCGCACTCGCACCCCACCGTCAAATCGCTCAGCCCCATCGGCACGCGCTTCACATCCGCAATTTGATTTCGCAATCGAGCCAGCGCTTCCTTCCCGCGCGCAATGCTCTTGCTCGTCCCTCCCGCTTCCTGAATAAAAAACCAATCCGCCGGCCGCCCCGACTCCCGCACCACATTCGCAATCTTTTCCGGCTGCGTATATTCACACCCCAACCCCACCGACAGCACCGCCCCCACATTCGGATGCCTCGCCAGCGCCAGCATCAATCGGATCGCATATTGATTGTCATAACACCCCGAAAACCCGATCACATGCGCATCATCCTCCCCCTGCGCAATCGCGTGCGCCACAAACTGCGCACACTCAACCGTATAGACGATCAGCACAAGGTTGCGAACACCCTTGCGGCCATCCGCCCGCAGATATCCATCCCAGGTTGGAACCGTTTCATTCATAACGCGTATCCGTCGGCGCCCCAGAATGCAGATCCAGCGTATTGGAGCGTGCATCAATGTCACTGGCCAGATTATGCAGATGCACCCACGCGCCGCGTCGAATCACTTGCGTCGCATGACCAATGCGCACACCAAATTTCACAACCGCCTCGTCCTTCGCGATCTCTCGCAGCGCAATCTTATGCCCCGCCAAAATCTTCTCGCTCGCAACAACTTCTCCGCACCCCGCCCCAATCAACTCCACCGCACCCGCCGCCGACTCCTCAATCATAGTCGCCACATTGTCCTGCAATTGGATTTGAAAGCAGCGTGGCATCATTTTAACTCAGTCACCTTATGCTCAACGCAAGTATTGTCGATCGCATCCCAATCCAATTCCACACCAATCCCCGGCTTTTGCGGCACATGCGCGATTCCCTCCCCATCAATCGGATATTTGTCCTTCATCGGAAATCGAAACGGCTCTTCCGGCAC
>DATAPK010000111.1:0-4311 GCA_036265245.1 Tepidisphaeraceae bacterium
AATCCGATGATCGCGGAGCTTGAGCCGATGTATCGGGGCAAGGTGCATCAGATCACGCTGATGTTTGTTGCGATCCTGATTGCGTGCGCGGTGGTTCGCCGATCGTTGCGGGCGGGAGAATGGCTGTGGCTTGGGGGGATGTTTATTCTTTTTGTGAAATGCGGGCGAGCGGCGCCGATTTTTGCACCGATTTTTGCGCCGGTGATGAGTTGGTCGCTGCCGCGATTGTCGGATCAATCGCTGGGAAAGAAGTGGGTGAATGTCAGCGTGATGGTCATCGTGTTTGTCGGCGCGATTCGGATTGGATTTTCGCTCCCCGACAACCAACGTCCTGAGGCGTGGATGAATCGCAACGGGCCTGAACTGCCGGGATATCCCACGAAGGCAGCGGAGTTTGTGGATGCGAAAATTCATCGATCCACCGGGCGGCTGATCAATGAATTTGACTGGGGTGGATATCTCGCGTGGAAGCTGCCGCAATATCAGGTGATGCTCGATGGCCGAACGCAGCTTTATACGGCGGATTTCTGGCGAAAGACTTATCTCGATGACAAACATGAGACAACGAAGCTGCTGGCGAGCGTCGAAGCGGACGCGGCGATCCTGCCGGTGGGGACGAGCCGATTTCGTGATTCGCTGAGGCAGCTTGGGTGGAAGCGAATTTTTAACGACGCGCGGGCGGAGGTGATGGTGCCGCCGACATCTGTGGCGGGGATGGACCGATGAAGAAATGACCAAGCCCGAATGACCAACAAAATCCCAATGACCCAATGTCCAATTGGGGCTTGGGATTTGGGGCTTTGTTGGTCATTGGCCCTTGGTCATTCGATTCTTCGCGATATGCTGTCGCGCGATGAGCAAACAATCCTTGAAAAAAGGCGACGTTCTTACCGAGCGCGAGTTGGATGATGCGGTTTATGATTTGATTCGAGAAGCGCTGGCGCAGGAGATGATTCCGATTGCGGGGATTATGAGCCGACGGCGATCGGATGGGCGGCACAAAATTCTTGGGTTTGGGTGGAATCACTTGCGCGAGGGGATTCCGGGCGTTCATGGTGAGACGGGGGCGATCATGAATATGGGACGGCTTACGGGGGGATATGGTGATGTGGTGGCGACTTCATCGCTGAGCCCGTGCCCGTTTTGCCAATGTTGCTTGGCGTTGCATCTGGGTGTGAAGGAGATTCGCATCCTGGATGCGGTGAATTACAAGCCTGATTTTGCGGGGTATGAAAAAGTTGGATTGCATCCGGCTATCTCGAATCATCCGAAGATCGCGGCACTGTTTCGCAAATGGGTGCGCGATCCGAAAAATACGACGATTTGGAATCGGGACATCGGTATCTGGAATCGCAAACATGCGCCGCCTTTCGATGTGAAGCAAAATCGGGCGCGAGTGAAGGATGTGATGGCGATCACGCATCGCAAAGCACGTGAAGCGTTTGAAAGCGGCGAAGCGCCGATTGGCGCAGTGGTGATCGATCCACTAGGCGAAATCCTGGGGTGCGGGCATTCAATGATCTTGAAAGACAATGACCCGAGCATGGTTGCGGCGATGTCGGCTTGGCGGGCGTGCGGGGCACGGGATCACTGGAAAGATAAAACGCTCTTTCTTACCGCGGGCCCGGATACGATTGCCTACGGCATGTTTCACATTTTCAACTTTGGGCAATTGGTGGTCGCGAGCGATCGGTTTTTTGGCGGCCAAACGGCGGCGGTCCGGAAGCTTGGCGTGCCGACGCATGTATTGGGCGATGTGACCAGCGATAAGTTGTTGAAAGAATGGATTCGATGGTCCAGTCACCCGCGCGTTGCAGAATATCTTGGCGCGACTTATGCCGCCAAATGAGCACTTCAGAAGGCGGCGGTAACGGCGCGCCCGCATTACGGGGGATTTAGAATCCGATAAGTCACTGTGCGCTGAGGCTGGCTGCGTCACAAAAGCATGTCTTAGCGACGGAATGCCGTGTAAATTCGCGCGCGTCTTATAAAACCACGCCGGGGGAAAAAAGCCGCGAACCTTATCCCGCCTCATATCCCGGACGATCAATACAAACGGAAGAAACGTTAAAGGGCATCTCATATCCGTTTCTGTGATCCCCTCTTTGGGCGCTGTTTGCAATTGGGTCGCACATGGAGATTCATCATGTCTATTCATTGGCGGAAGCGGTTGTTTGTATTGGGGTCGGCGGTGCTGGCGGCTTCGATGGTGATGGCGGACGATTCGGGCGTTGCGTCCAATTCGTCGGCGGCGTTTAGCCTGGACTCGACCGCGGCAACGAGCGCATCGGGCGACTTGTCGGAGATGTCGCTGGAAGATTTGATGAAGGTGGATGTGCGCAGCGCCGTTGGATTGACGGCCAGCGATGCGCGCCGCGTGCCTGTCGATCTGACCGAGCTCGACGCCCGCGATATTCGTCAATCCGGCGCCAGGGATTTGAATCATCTTCTGGAAGATTACGTGCCGAATGCGCAGGTGATCGATCACCACACGCCGGGCATGGATTTTGGGATTCGCGGAATTATCAGCGACCGCGAGGATAAGTTTTTGTACCAGGTCAACGGCCTGACGATGAACAATCGCCTGTTGTATGGCGCGAACGATGAGCGTGCCCTACCGCTGCTTGGCGATTTCAACAAGATCGATGTGGTTCGAGGTCCGGCGTCGGCGACGCATGGTTCGGGCGCGCTATCGGGCGTGATTGATGCTGAAACTTACAACGGCATGAATTTCCAGGGCGCGGATTTGACGCTGCGCCAGGGTGTGGTGGATCAATACACCGCCACCGAAATTCGCTGGGGGCAAAAGTTCAACGATCATTCGGGTTTGTTCATGTATTACGGCATTGCGTCGGTGCAGGGGGCTGATGCGCCGTATTACATCGGGAAATCTTTCCCGGCCGCCAACGGGTTGCCTGCGAATGTGGCGGGCAAGGATTACGACGGTCCTAAGTCAAACCTTGGTGAGGCCGCGTATGACGATCCGCAGATGAAAGCGCACATCAGCTACGTGAATGGCCCGCTGGAAATCTGGGCGCGATACGTGAAGGACGGAACGGATACTCAGCCGCGGCGCGACGTTTACACGAAGGTTAAACCGGCGGATCTGACGCTCAATGAATGGACGGATGGGCGGCCGATCGAAAATCAACAATTCACCACTGCCGCCCGTTTGAAGGCGGATCTTTCGCCGCAGCTCAAGATGGAATTGCTGCAGAGCTTCGACACGTGGATTGCGAAGGATCAGCGTGAGGGGATTACGGTTGGCGTGCCGGTTCGAAACTCGTATGAGAACCAGCTTTTTAGCCGTGCGATTGCAACCTGGACGCCTAACGAATCGCAGACGGTTGCCGTCGGCACGGAGTATGAGCATTCCTGGTTTTTTGATCCTGCGCGGGCGGATGCACTGGACCGCAGCCCGGTGGTGACTTCGCGCGACTGGGAGACGGACACGATTTCGTTCTTCGGCGAGGATCAGTGGAAGATCAGCAAGGATTGGACGCTGTTTCTGAGCGCTCGGACGGACAAGAATACTTACTCGGATTGGCTTTTCTCGCCACGCGGGGCGCTCGTTTTCACGCCCACGAAAAAGGATACGTTCAAGGCGATGGCCGGCGAGTCTGTTCGCCGCGCGGATGATGAAGATCTGTTCGGGCAATTTGAACGCACGCATACGCTCGCCAAGCCGGAAAAACTGCAATCGTATGAGCTTGCCTACGAGCGTCAGTTGACGGACACGTTGGCGTTGGATGTGAACGGATTCTACGAAGACTATGACGCCATCGGCTGGAACCCCAGTGCGCAGGAAGCGTCATCGCTGGGCGAGTTCCAGATTGCCGGCGCGGAGTTTGCGTTGACGTATCGAACCAGCTCGACGCGGATTACGTTGTCGGAAGGTTATTCAACGCTGGTGCATGGATCGGTGCCTGCCGATGCGCCGGCTGCGGGTCAGGGAATTAGTTCGTCGCCTTATGGGTTCGGCAACGAACTGGCGGCCTGGGCGCCGTCGGTTACGAAATTGACTCTTATCCATGATGTGACCTCGAAACTGACGGTTAGTTCTTCAGTGGTTTATTATTCGGGGTTTCCGGGTGCAAAGGACTACGCGGATTACGCCGCCACGCTGACGAGCCCGCCGTCGGCGGTGCCGCTGAGCGATCCGGGGAACAACAAGCCGTATGGCCCGAACTTGTTCGTCAACATGGGCTTGGAATACAAGGTGAATCCGCACCTCACCGTGCGCGTCGATGGCTATAACCTCGCCGCGTTGTTCGATGAAAAAATTTCAAAGCGCAATTACATCCTGCGAGA
>DATAPK010000112.1:0-10317 GCA_036265245.1 Tepidisphaeraceae bacterium
CGCCACGTTTGCGCTGCCGAATCCACCTGACGATTACAAGATGCTTAAGCCGAGCGCCAAGATCGATGTCACTAAATGGCCAGGAATTATCGTCGGCGATGGCGTTGTCGATATTCATAAAGATTCCAAAACGGGCAAAACGGAGGGGAGGGAATATGTGTTGGAGGCCGACGTTAAGCTCACCGTGCTTGGTCTGAAGCAAGATGCTTCCGAAGTGAGCCCGGAACAAAAAACCGTCCGCAATTATTGGATCGTCGACGACAGCCGGACCAAAATCTGGCAATACGATGAAAGCAGCGTCTACGTTCCTTTCGAGATTCTGCAGGCGGATCTTCAAATGAGCGGCACGCCCGGCGATCCTGCTGATCCGGCGAGGGCGACGGATATTCAGATCGGCCTCAAGCCCGGCTACGACATGTACGCGATCAAACCGAAAGTCGAAGCGGTCGTCGCCAATGTTCTCAAGGATCACAACTTCGACTACGAACTGGACCGGTTACGCGTGCAAACGTGGGAAGAAGTGAACGCCAAATTCCTGCACGCGGTGGAGAATGAAAAGTCGCTGGTGACGATCCTCTTTGGCATCATCAGCATCGTGGCCATTTTCCTGATCTTCTGCATCTTTTTTATGATCGTGGTGGAGAAGACGCGGGATATCGGGATTGTCAAAAGCGTCGGGGCCAACAGCAAAGCGGTCGCGTGGATTTTCCTCGGCTATGGTGTGACCATCGGCGTGGTGGGCGGTGGATTGGGATTGCTCGCGGGTTATCTCATCGTCCACAACATCAACGAGCTTCACGCATGGCTGGCGCAATTGACGGGCGCGCCGATCTGGGACCCGGAAACCTATGCGTTTGACACTATCCCCAACACGATGAACCCCCGTGAAGTGACGATCATTGTTGCCGTTTCTGTTGTCTCTTCACTGCTGGGGGCGCTCGTGCCGGCGATTCGGGCGGCTCGCATGCACCCCATCGAAGCGCTGAGGTGGGAATAATGGCCGCCCCTTCCAACGATCAGATCATGCTTCGCGCCAGCGGCCTGCGAAAAACATTTCACATGGGCGAGAGCAGCCTGATGGTGCTGAAAAATGTTGATTTCTCAGTTCGCGCCGGCGAATTCGTCGCGATCGAAGGACGCAGCGGATCAGGAAAGAGCACGTTGCTCCATTTGCTGGGAGCGCTCGACATTCCCGACGAAGGAAAAATCGAATATCAGGCGAAGGACATGAGCAGTATGTCAGCGAACGAGCGCAGCACCCTGCGGAATACGCAATTTGGATTCGTCTTTCAGTTCTATCATTTGCTGCCGGAGTTGAACGTCACTGAGAACACGCTGCTGGCGTCGATGATCGAATACTCATCGTTCAAATATCGCTCCAAACTCCCCGAGCTGCGCGAGCGAGCGGCGGCGGTGCTGGATCAGCTTGGATTAGGGCATCGCCTGAAGCATCGTCCCGCACAATTGAGTGGCGGGGAGAGACAACGTGTGGCGATCGCGCGGGCATTGATGAATTCGCCTCGCGTGCTGTTCGCCGACGAACCAACCGGCAACCTGGACTTTGAAACCGGCAAGCAAATCATGAACGTGCTTGAAAAACTGCATCGCGATAAGCAGCAGACCATCGTGATGGTGACCCACGACCGCACCATCGCCAGGATGGCGGATCGGGTGTTGGTGCTAAAAGAAGGTAGACTGGAGCGGGCAGATGCCTAAAGTAATTGGTGGCGCTTTTTGTAAAAGGCATGAAATGCGTGAATGACCAATGACCAAATCCGAATGACCAATCAATGACCAAGAGCCCAATGCCCCAAATTGGTCATTTGGAAATTGGGTTTTCATTGGTCATTCGGATTTGGTCATTGGTCATTCCATCGCCTGGTTCTGATGTTGAAGATACGAGGCCCCTATGTCTCTCAAAGTCTGGATCGACGGCAAGCTCGTCGATAAATCCGAAGCGAAGCTCAGTGTTTACGATCACGGCCTGCTTTATGGCGACGGCGTATTCGAGGGGATTCGCGTTTACAGCGGCAAAATCTTTGAGTGCGAAGCGCATCTCGATCGCCTGTGGAACAGCGCCAAGGCAATCCGTCTTCAAATTCCGCTGACGCGGGAAGAGATCACCAAGGCGATGTATGAAACCGCCAAGGCGAACAACTTCACCGATTGCTACATCCGTCTAGTTGTCACGCGAGGCGTGGGTGATCTGGGCCTGGACCCGAAAAAATGCGCCAAGCCGACCCTCTTCATCATCAGCGATCTGATCGCGGTTTATCCGAAGGAAATGTACGACAAAGGCATCGCTGTGATTACGGCATCGGTGATTCGGAATCATCCCAACGCGCTGTCAGCCAGGATCAAGAGCCTGAATTATCTAAATAACATCCTTGCCAAGATCGAAGCCAACGATGCGGGCGTGCCCGAAGCGATTATGCTGAACCATGAGGGGAATGTGTCGGAGTGCACGGCGGACAATTTATACATTGTTCGCGATGGCGTGATTCAAACTCCGACGACGACGGATGGGATTCTCGAAGGCGTCACTCGCAAAGTCGTTATCGAGCTTTGCAAGAAGCTGGGTATTCCAATTGTGGAGAAGACGTTGCAGCGACACGATCTGTATATTGCTGATGAGATGTTCCTGAGCGGCACGGGGGCAGAAGTGATTGCGGTGACGAAGATTGATGGCCGGACGATCGGCGGGGGAGAAGCCGGGCCGTTGACTCGCCGCGTGATGGAAGCTTTCCACAAGCATGTGCGCGGAAATGCATGAAATAATGCTGTATCGCCGCTTGCGGTTTAGCGAACCGGGCGATCAGGCGTTATTGATCTGCTAAACCTCAAGCGGTTAGACGCGCGTCGTTGCTTATGTTGATATAAATTTCTTCGCACGATGCGGTTTCTCACGATCATCTGCCTGCTGCTTTCTTTGTCTGGGTGTCAATCTCCCTCCGTCATTGCTATCCAACGAGGTGTAACATTTCTCGAGCAATCCCAACAGCCCGAAGGATTCTGGGGAACGGGTTTAGAGACACGCGGGTTGGAAATTTATTCGATGGTGCCAGGCTCGCACGATGCGTTTCGCGTGGCGACGACGTCGCTTTGCATCATGGCCCTCAGGCAGGCGGGCGAAACTCAATCGCATGACAAGGCCGTCGAGTGGCTTCTCGCGCATGGTGACGCGCGGCGGGATGATGGATCGATTCTTTACAACATCTGGGCGCATATTTATGCGACGCATGCGCTGGCGCTGGAGATGCGCTATAACCACGATCCTCGCATCGCCCGGGCTGCGCAGTGGCACATGGGACAGATGGCTCACTACGCCACCTATGCGGGCGGGTGGAATTACTACGATTTTGATGCACGCACCGAACTCGATTCGATGGGGGCGACCAGCTTCGGCACGGCGGCGGGGTTGGTGGCGCTGTATGAAGCGAGAAAATCCGGTTTGGATGTGCCGCAGCGGATGATCGATCTGGCGGAGCATCGGCTGGAAGATGCCCGGCTTCCGAATGGCGTATTTCTTTACGGCTCAGACTACAAATATATGCCCCAACTTCCCGCCAACATGGCGCGGGGTGCGGTGGGACGGACGCAGCCGGCGAATCTTGCGCTAATGCTTTGGGATTCTAAAAAAGTTGACGATGAAGATGCTTTAAGTGGCCTGAAGCTATTTTGGGATGACCATGTTTATCTTGAGATGGGCCGAAAGAGGCCCGAGCCGCATGAGGCGTGGTATCAGACCTCCGGTTACTATTTTTACTTCGATCATTTCTATGCAAGCCTTTTGATTGATCGCCTGAAACGGACAAAAGATGCGAAAAAGATGGTTGAGATGATTCTGCAGCATCAAGAGCCGGACGGATCGTGGTGGGATTATGCGATGTGGGACTATCACAAGCCCTACGGGACGGCTTTTGCGGTGATGACATTATTAAATAGTGAGCATACGATGGCTGGCAGATAAAAAATTCGCCTGGCACACTGTTGACAGGGTTTTAATTAACGGTATCTTTTCCCCCTCGCTCTTTCGGGAGCGACAGGAGGCGTTGTCTGATGATTCAGGCTCGTCTCTTTAAGTTTAGGAAAGACAGGCTTTTAGTTTATGGCGGAAGCAGCCCACACAAGAATTCGGATTCGCATGGAAGCTTACGATCACCGGGCGCTGGATGCGTCTGCAAAAGAGATCGTTGAGAACGCCAAGCGAACCAACGCCCGTGTTTGCGGGCCGATCCCGATCCCAACCCGGATCGAGCGATACACTGTGTTGCGCAGCCCGCATATCGACAAGAAGTCGCGCGAGCAGTTCGAGATGCGCACGCATAAACGCGTGATCGATATCTTCGAGCCGACGGCCCGCACGATCGAAGCGCTTAATCGCCTGGTTGTACCGGCCGGCGTTTTCGTGAAGATCAAGGCCTAACTTTTTTCGTATAAATATGCCCCTGCTACAAAGGGGCATTTTGATTGGTCTGACCGTGGGGTTCATCCAAGAACCCGATCCTCGAAAGAGGCGCGTGTCGAAGTGGTGCTTTATCGTTTGGTGTAGACATGACTCCAGCATTGCTTGGTAAAAAAGTCGGCATGACCCGGATTTACGACGACAAGGGCTCGATTGTGCCCGTCACTGTCGTCGCGGCCGGGCCATGCACGGTGACGCAGATCAAGACGGCGGACGGCAAGGATAAATACAATGCCGTTCAGCTTGGGTTCAGTGATTGCAAGCCGAAGCACACCACCAACGGGTTGATCGGCCACGCCGCCAAGGCGGGGGTTGCTCCGGTTCGCCACTTCCATGAGATCCGTTTGAAAGACGCCACCGACAAGCAGTTGGGTGATACGGTTACGGTGGAATCATTTAACGAAGTTCAATACGTCGACGTGATCGGTACGAGCAAGGGAAAAGGGTTTGCCGGCGTGATGAAGCGGCATCACTTCGGAGGCCAGTGCGCATCGCACGGCACGGAACGCAAGCACCGCTCGCCTGGTTCGATCGCGTCGCGCGCGACATGGCGAGGCCAGTGCGGTAAGCCCAAGAAGGGCGTTCGCATGGCGGGGCACATGGGGATGGATCAAGTCACGACACGAAATCACCCGCTTGTAAAAATTGACACTGAAAAGAATTTGTTGCTGATCAAAGGAGCGCTGCCGGGACCAAACGGCGCGCTCCTTTTCATTAGGAAGAGCATTACCGCGAGAGTTCGCGTCGCGGAATAGGACGAGCCATGATCGAAGTTCCCATATTCAATCAGTCCGGCGACAAGATCGAGACGTTTCAACTCGATCCCGCCAAGCTGGGCGGCGAAGTGCGGACGAATCTGCTGAAGCAAGCGGTCGTCATGTATCACGCCAACCAGCGCCAAGGCACGGTTCAGACCCAGGCGCGCGGCGAAGTGGCGGGCTCGACCCGCAAGATGTTCCGCCAAAAGGGAACCGGCAACGCCCGAACCGGCGGCATCCGCAACCCGATTAAGCGCGGCGGCGGTCATGCCAAGCAGAAACGCCCCAAAGAATGGCGGCAGGCGCTGCCGAAGAAGGCGCGTCGCCTGGCGACGCAGAGCGCGCTGTTGAGCAAGTTCCAATCCGGTGATGTACGTGTCATCAGCGAGATCAAGCTCGATGCACCCAAGACCAAGCAGGTCGCCCAGATGTACAAGAAGCTCGGCATCGATCGAAGCTGTCTGCTGGCGATCAACGGGCGAAATGAATCGCTCGAGAGGTCGGCCCGCAACATCGATCGAACGACGCTGACGACGATTTCGCAATTGAACGCGTGGGATATCCTCAAGAATCGCACGCTGCTTATGACCAAGGACGGCTTGGAATCGATTTTGAAGTGAACGGTTGAGTGAACCATGGATAACGTCAACATCATCATCAAGCCGCTGGTTACGGAAAAGAGCACGCATCAGCAGACGACGCGGAATGCATATGCGTTTCAGGTGCATGCCGATGCCAACAAGCCGCAGATCAAGCAGGCGGTTGAGAAACTGTATGAAGTGAAGGTCAAGGAAGTGCGGACGCTGGTCCGCAAAGGCAAGCCGCGTCGCACGCGCTCTGGAACGACCAAGCGTACCGACTGGAAGCGAGCGATCGTGGTGTTGGAAGAGAATTCGAGGATTGAACTGTTCTAAGGAGATTTTGGATTTTGGATTTTGGATTGCGGATTGAATAAATCCAAAATCCACAATCCGCAATCCAAAATAGAATTGATGGCGATCAAGTTTTACAACCCGACAAGCCCCGGCCGACGCCAAGGCAGCGTGATCGACTACAAAAAAGTCCTCACCAAGTTTGAGCCGGAGAAGTCGCTGACCAAAGGGCAGCGTCGTCACAACGGCCGCAACCATCACGGCGTGATCACCGCCAAGCATCGTGGCGGCGGCAACAAGCGCCTGTATCGCATCATCGATTTCAAGCGCACCAAGGACGGCATCGCCGCGAACGTCGAGGCGATCGAATATGATCCCAATCGCTCGGTTCATATCGCCTTGATCAAGTACGCGGATGGCGAGAAGGCTTATATCCTTTGCCCGAATGGTTTGAAGGTCGGCCAGACGGTAATCAGTGGCCCGGATTCGCCGCCGGAAGTCGGCAACGCGATGCCGCTCATGAACATTCCGCACGGCCTTGAAATTCATAACATCGAAATGAACCCCGGCCAGGGCGGAAAGCTGGTTCGGTCGGCCGGTGGGGTTGCCCGGTTGAGCGCGAAGGAAGGCGTTTATTCGGTCGTGATTCTGCCCAGCGGTGAAATGCGTCGCATACGCAGCACCTGCCGGGCGACGATCGGGCAGCTTGGCAATCTGGACTGGATCAACGTGAGCATCGGCAAGGCTGGTCGCTCGCGTCACATGGGAATTCGCCCGCACACGCGTGCCAAGGCAATGAACCCGATCGACCATCCGCTGGGCGGCGGCGAAGGCCGCAGCAACGGCGGGCGTCATCCAGTCAGCAAGACCGGCGTGCCGTCGAAGGGCGGCATCACCCGCAGCCCACGCAAGGCGTCGGAGAAACTGATCCTGCGTCGCCGTAAGTTCGGCACGCATCAGCAGCGGCCCCAGACAGTCAATGTTTAACCGCGGTTTGAAAAACCGCGATGTACATCCGGAGAACGCATGAGTCGCAGTGCAAAAAAAGGCCCGTATGTTGACGAGAAGCTTTTCAAAAAGGTTTCGCGTCTGAACGACAACAAAGCCAAGCAGGCGATCAAGACCTGGGCGCGGGCGTGCACGATCATTCCGGAATTTGTGGGCCATACGTTTGAGGTTCACAACGGAAATAAGTTCCTGAAGGTGTTTGTTCAGGAAGACATGGTCGGGCATAAGCTGGGCGAGTTTTCGCCGACACGGATTTTCCGCGGCCACAGCGGTCGCAAGGCTGAGACAACCCCGGGCGCACCGGCGCCAAAGAGTTAATGATTTTCTTCATATAGCCTCACGCTTGCGTGGGGGACTAAATGATGAGGTTCGAGTATGCCATTTGAAGCAAAACATAGATTCGCCCGAATCGCGCCGCGGAAGGCCCGGCTGGTCTTGGATCTGATCCGTGGCCGAGACGTGGATGACGCGTTGGCGTTGCTGCGTTTCTCCAAGAAGCGCGCGAGCGTGATGGTCGAGAAGGTGGTTCGTTCCGCCGTCGCCAATGCCAACGAGCAGAGCACGACGCCGGTTCGCAATACGCTGTATGTCGCCAAGGCCTGGGCTGATGCAGGGCCGGTGATCAAGCGTTTCCAACCGAAGGATCGCGGCAAGGCGTATTCGATCATGAAACGGACGAGTCACCTTATCGTTGAGCTTGATGAACGCGGCACAAAATAGAACGGTTTAGCGACGCCGCTTGCGGCGTGTTTGATAAGAGAGATTTATGGGTCAAAAGGTTAATCCAATCGGTTTCCGCACCGGCATCACCGAGGACTGGAAGAGCCGCTGGTATGCGCCCAAGGCAGCTTACGGCGACTTCCTCGGCGAAGACTTCAAGGTGCGCAAGCTGATCGACCAGAAGCTGAATCGCCGCCCGCCTTTCGCGGCGGTGTCGGACATCATCATCGAACGCACCCGCGAAGAGGTGACCATCACCATCAAGACCGCCCGTCCGGGTCTGGTGATCGGCCCCAAGGGCGCGGAAGTCGATAAGCTTCGCGAAGAGCTTGAAGAATTGATCAAGCGTAAAGTTGCGCCGATCAAGGTGATCGAAATCAAGAATCCGGATCTGAACGCTCAGTTGGTCGCGGAAGCAATTGCCGAGCAGTTGAAAAAGCGTGCGAGCTTCCGCCGCGTGCTGAAGCAGCGCATGGACGCGACGATGCAGGCCGGCGCCAAGGGAATCAAGATTTGCGTTTCGGGTCGTCTGGGTGGCGCGGAAATCGCCCGGCAGGAAAAAGCCGGCACGGGTTCGGTGCCGCTGACGACGCTGCAGGCGAATGTGGATTATGGCTACGCGATTGCATTCACGACCTATGGCACGATCGGCGTGAAGGTTTGGGTCTATCGCGGAATGTATGGCGAAGAGGTTTTAGAAACCGATGTGCGTCCGGGCGGCGCGCTGCGGCGTGGACGGCGATAAGAGAGTTGCTAGTTGTCAGTTGCTCGTTGCTAGTAAAGGCAGCGACAACCAGCAACTAGCAACCAGTAACTAGCAACTATTTAGGTGTCCTATGGCAATGATGCCCAAGCGGGTGAAGTTCCGCAAAAGTCAGCGCGGCAAGATGAAAGGCGTCGCCACTCGCGGCAATACGGTCGCGTTTGGTGAATATGGTTTGCAGTCGCTGGGCAATGTGTGGATCACCGCTCGCCAGATCGAAGCGGGCCGCGTTGCCTGCATGCACTTCCTTCGCCGCGAAGGAAGATTGTTCATCCGAATCTTCCCGCACAAGCCGGTATCGGCCAAGCCGTTGGAAGTTCGTATGGGCAGCGGAAAGGGCGAACCAGAATATTGGTGCGCCGTGGTGAAGGAAGGCACGATGATGTTTGAAGTGTCGGGTGTGGACGAAGTGACGGCCAAGAAAGCCCTGGCCCGCGTTGCCCACAAGATGCCGATCCCGTGCCGGTTCGTCGCCCGACGCCACGCAGTTGCCTAAGAAACTATAAAGCCGCGACCAGTGGTCGCGGGAGAAGTTATGCCAAAAATCAAAGAACTTCGCGAACATGAAACCGGCCACCTGTCGGCTGAGCTGACAGAAAAGCAGAAGCACCTGTTCGATCTCCGCAGCCAGGCGGTGACGGAAAAGCTGGAAGATCCCAGCCAGTTGAAAAAGACGCGCAAGGAAATCGCGCGGATCAAGACGGTTCTCCGCCAACGGGAATTGGAAGCGGCAGCGAAGAAGTAATGTTTAGCGTCGCCGATCGCGGCGAGTGAGTGATGATTATGCCAGAAGCAACGCAGCAAAAACCGGCCCGCCCCCTGCTCCGCACGATTCAAGGCGTGGTTGCATCGGACAAGGGCGACAAGACGATCAAGGTCGTCGTGAACTATCAGATGCGTCACGAAAAATACGGCAAGTACCTGAAGCGCCGCACCGTTCTTCACGCCCATGACGAGAAGAACGAAGCGCATGAAGGCGACACGGTTGAAATCGCCGAGTGCCGCCCGCTGAGCAAGACGAAACATCACCGCTTGCTGAAGATCGTTCAGAAGGCCCCGGAAAAGGCCGTCCAGGTTTCCGCGGAAGAAGTAATGACCGGCAAGGCGCCGGAAGAGCGGTAGTGTTAGTGGTTAGTTGTTCGTCGTTAGTTGTGAAAGCAACTAACAACTGGCAACTAACAATTAACGACTAACAACTAACGAGTTTGAGTCATGATCCAGCAACAGACATACGTAGACATCGCCGACAACACCGGCGCGAAGCTGGCGATGTGCATCAAAGTCATCGGCGGCTCGTCGAGCCGCGGCAAGTTCAAGCGCAAGGTGGCGACCGTCGGCGACGTGATCATCTGCGCGGTGAAGAAGGCGCTGCCGGCGGGGGAAATCAAGCAGGGCGAGATCATCCGCTGCGTGGTCGTTCGCACCAGGCAGCCGACCCTCCGCCCCGACGGCAGCTACGTCCGCTTCGACAAGAACGCGGCGGTGGTGATCGACGCCGAGAACAACCCGCGCGGCACCCGCATCTTCGGCGCCGTCGCCCGCGAGCTGCGCGAGAAGAACTTCATGAAGATCGTGTCGCTCGCCAGCGAAGTGGTGTGAGGAGAGTAGCCAGTAGACAGTAGCCAGTAGTCAGTAGAGAAGACTGCCGGCCGCCGCGACTACTGGCTACTGACTACTGGCTACTGTCTACAGAGTTCCCATGGCACGACACATTAAAACCGGCGACACCGT
>DATAPK010000113.1:0-2680 GCA_036265245.1 Tepidisphaeraceae bacterium
GCGCGAGATGGACGCGCCCCATGCCCCGGTGTGTCGGGCGGCAGCGCGAGCGCTGTGGGCGCTGGGCGGCAATGGCGGTCCCGCCTGGCTCGACGCGGCGGCATCGTCCGATGGCTATACCCGCCGACTGGCGCTCATCGCCCTGGCCGACCCGCGCCTTCCCATCGATGAAACGATGCAGGCCAATGCCAAACGATTGATGGTCGCCGCGCTACATAGTGATGATTCATTGATTGCCGTGCCGGCGGCAGAGGGGCTTTGTCGCTTCTGGCCCGAATCGGCCAGCGAATTACTGTCCCGAGCGGAGAAAATTGACGCGGTGCGAGCGGTATTGGTTGACCATTTGGTCCGTGACCAAAACGCGATGATCGGCCGGCCAAAAGCTTCCGACATCCTCTCGGGCGAACGCTCGACGGGGGACGTGGCCGACGATGCAACCCTGACGCGGCTCGGCCGGATTGTCGCGCCCGTTTTGGTGACAGAACTCACGTCGCCGTTGCGCGAGGTGAGCGACAGCGCCGAGAAGTGCATGTTGCGATTGGCCAGAACGCCTCTTGCGCCGGCCATTGCCGCGGCGATCAAATCGGCCGTTCGCGATTCGGACAATCATGATCTTGCCCGCATCGTCGGACATTTGATCGGTCCGGGAAACCTTGCAACGCCCGCGCTCATTGAATGCGCGCATTCAACCGATCCGGCGGTGCGAGCTACTGTGATTACCGCACTGGCAGACCGAAGTGAGTCCTTTACCAATGCGGACGCCCTTGCCGTAATGACTGCGGCCGTTTCCGATTCATCAATACCAGTGCAAACAGCCGCCTTGAAGTGGGCGAACCGCGTTGACAACCCATCGGCCGAACTGATTCGGCAGCTCAGCGATGTGGCCGGGAATGTTCGTCCCCAATCCGGATGGCATGCCGAAGCGAGAATCCTGGCGATTAACTCGATCGGTCGTTTTGGAGCCGAGCCGAACATTGCAGTTCCTGCGCTGCGGGAGGCGGTTAAAATGGGCGACAAGGATGTGTCCCTTGCCGCAATCGTCGCCTTGCGATCCTTCGGCCTTGGTGCTGAGGCGGCGACGGAAGAGCTGTTGGAGCTGGTGGATTCGAACGATCCAAATGTTCGAGCTGCGGCGGCAGAAACCCTCATTCATTTGGGAGCAAAGGCACGGCATGCGGTCGCGCCCCATTACGCGGCCCTGCTTGGGGCAACCATGCAGCAAAACGGGAATGTGATTCCAATCGTTCACAAAATAGCGGAATTGGGACCCGACGCGCAGCCGGCGATGGGCAATCTCGTGCGATTGCTCGCGAGCCAGGATAATGATCTTCGGATTGAGGTCGCGCAGGCGCTGGGCGATTTGGGGACGAACGCCACGCCCGCCATGCCATCCCTCATCCGAATGGTTGACAATAAGAATGCCAAGGTACGGGCAGCGGCTGTTGCAGCACTCACGCGAATCGCCCCGGATGGATCAGGTCTCGGCCCGGCGCTGATGGCGGCCGTATACAACGCGGATCGTTCCAGCGCCGATCGATTTGCCATTGCGCTGCGCCGATCCGGCGATGTACAGACATTGAGCCGGCGGCTTTCCAATATTGGGCAGGAAGATCCCGACGCCGATGTGCGCAAAGTGGCTCAACGGGCGGTCCAGTATTTCCAGGCGAATCCAGCGAGTTCCACGACGCAACCGGCGGCGTAACCACCAGTTGAACGTCAGCACACACAACCAGCCTTGCTTGCAAGAATTCCCTGCAGGCTCTTCGCCAGAACCAACATCCTTACGACACCGCAACCGGGGCCGCCGTTTCGAAGATGTTGTTCAGCTTGTTGGCATCGTTTTGAAACGCGGTGTTCCCGGGATCGACATCCACGATGATATAGCTCGTGACACTGAGAGATAACTTCATCGTCAACTTCAGGCTCTTTCCGGGTTTCAGGTTGATGGGCTTGGAGATGGAGGATAGTGGTGTCGCATCGTTCAGCAAGGCATCCGGGGACGACGCGAAATCGATCTGAATGCTGCCGGCCGCCGGCACATTGGCCGCGCCAGAGTTGGTAATGCTGACGGTTATGGGGACTTTCTTCGTGCCCACCGTCGTGGTCGGCACGTGCAGCACCGATCCAGTGAGATCCACGATCGGCGCGACGATGGTAACCGTCGGCTGTGCGGTGGTCTGCTGCGAGCCGGCAGCGTCTGTTGTGACCACCAACACGTCGTAGAAACCGGGAATCGCCGACGATGGCATCGACTTGGGGAGCCTCAAGGCGATGGTCTTTGATTTACCCGAAGGGAGCTTCAACTGGCTGGTTCCGGAGAAGAGCGTAAGCACCTTGTCCGCGACGTTGGTCGTCGGGGAAAGGTAGACCGCCTCACTGACTGCGCCCTTGACGTCTGCGCTGGCGGTCAGCGTCAGCTTTGCCCTTGCTTTGAATGCGGTGCCGGCAACGACCGATGACGGCACCATGCCAACCAGATTTCCGGTCAGCGTGCCCGTGCCACCATTTCCGCCGGTGCCACCGGTCCCGCCCGTGCCTCCGGTTCCACTGCTGGATCCATTAAAGGCGGTGAGTTCCTCGGTGATTGTGCCGGACTGGCTGCTGACAATCGATTTCACCACGCCCACATTCACCGCATACCAGAATTGGGCATTGCTGACGACGATGCCGTCCTGCGTGT
>DATAPK010000114.1:0-6638 GCA_036265245.1 Tepidisphaeraceae bacterium
CGAATTGCAGGATGTGATGATTCCCGACGACATCGATCCGGGAACCTATCATCTGGTCGCCCAGATCGATGCCGACCAGTCGATCAATCCGAATGACACAGAAACCTTCGTCGCCAGCCCGCCGATCCACATCGGCCCGGAAGAACTCACCGGGCAATTCACCGGCATGATCCCATCGGTGAACCAGCCGGGGGACACGATTTCGCCAAGGTTGCGAATCACCAATCCGGTGACCGGCGACACCATCGTCGATGGCGATGAAGAAACCGACTATTACCTTTCCACGACGCCCGATCTTTCTGGTGTTCTTACTCCGGCGATAGCGAACAACGAGTATGCGCTCAATCTCGACCCAGGCGTTTCATTCACCGAAGCGCAGGATGTGGCGATTCCGGATGGAATCTCGTCGGGCACATACTATCTGGTGGCGCAGATCGACTCGAATCAGACGATTTATTCGAATGACACGGATGTTTTTGTAATCAGTGATGCGATTCAAGTCGGGCCGCAATTCGGCGGCGAATTCACCGGCACGATTCCTGATCTTGCCGGCGCGGGGGATGTGATCTCGCCCGGTCTGCAACTCACGGATTTGCCGGATACGGCCGCCATTGTGAATGGCGATGAAACGACGAATTATTATCTATCCACCACGCCTGATCTTTCGGGCGCCTTATCGCCGGCACTGGAGACCAATGAGTATGTGTTGAATCTGAACCCGGGGGATTCGTACACCGAAACACAGAATGTGACGATCCCCAGCGGGGTTCCCGCGGGGACGTATTATCTTGTGGCCCAGGTTGATGCCAGGCAGGCAATCAATCCGGGGAACATCAATGACATTGCCTGGAGCAATCCGTTTCTGATCGGCGCGGATGTTTCCGGTTCGTTCACGACTCAGCCGCCGGATGTTGTCAGGCTGGGGGATTCGGACCAGATTTCTTTCGAGCTTAGCAATGCTCCCGGCGCCGGCGAAGCAAGCGGGGATTACACTGTTACTTTTCTGCTTGAGAATAACGCGCCGATAAAAGGCTTGGATGATATTCCCGTCGGCAGCGCTTCGGGAACGTTCGACCTGGCCGGCGGAGCGAGTACCGGCCCGATCGTTGCCCACATTGATATCCCCGCCGACATGAAGCCAAGCTACTACTTCCTTTTAGCCACCATCGACGAAAGCGACGGCATTCCTGACGCCAAGACAGACGACAAGATGTTTAACAGCACCGTGATTCAGGTGGCCGGGGCGTACGTTTACGATAATCTTTATTCTTTCACCAATGGCACGGACGGCGCCAATCCAAGGGGAATCGCCAGGGACAGCGATGGCAATCTATTTGGCACGACAGAATTGAGCGGCGCGGACGGCGATGGATCAATATGGGAACTGGCCAGGGACGGTAGTGTGGCGACCACGCTCTATTCCTTCACGGCCAGCGCGGATGGGGAACATCCGTTCGGAATTACCATCGATTCCAGCGGTAATTTGTTTGGCACGACAAGCGGCACCAACACCGGCGGCGGCGGCGCGGACGAATTCGGCACGATTTGGGAATTGCCCAAAGGAAGCCACCAGGTCACGACGCTCTACACTTTTGGCGGCCCGCCCTTCCCCTACCCCAACGGCACACCGGCCAACCCCACGGGAATCACCATCGACGCCAGCGGCAATTTGTATGGCACGACGGAGTATGGCTGGTATTCCACCCATCCCGGTCGGCAGGATCTTGGAGATTTCCTTGGCGCTTACGGCGATGTGTGGATGCTGCCCAAGGGAAGCAATTCACTGGTCACGCGCTATTCACCGATCGTTGACGGCACGCTGACCTACCCGCCGCTCGTGCTTCAGGACATTGCCATCGACGGAGCTGGCGCTATTTATCTCACCACCTATCCCGGCGCCAATGCCAACGGCGCGATTTGGGAATTGGCGCCGGGAAGCAATGCGCTCACCCCGCTTTACACCGGCACCTACGGAAGAAATGATCCATCCTGGCCGCTGGGCATCGCCGCGGACGATGACGGCAATCTGTTTGTCACCAGCCCCAATGGCGGCGACTTCGCCAGTGGCGCTGTGTTTGAACTGCCCAAGGGAAGCGACACCGTTACGCCAGTCTATTCTTTCGATGGACAATTCAGCGCCCTCACGGGAGCCATCCCGGGCGAAATCATCCTGGACGCCAGCGGCAATCTGTATGGCGTGGCCATCGGCGCGGCGGGTGGATATGGCGCGGTCTATGAACTGCAAACGGCGCTGCTAACGGGGCAATTCACCGGGACGATTCCGGATTCGGCTGATT
Source organism: Tepidisphaeraceae bacterium (assembly GCA_036265245.1). GTDB lineage: Bacteria > Planctomycetota > Phycisphaerae > Tepidisphaerales > Tepidisphaeraceae > DATAPK01. The sequence continues at coordinate 2,298 of DATAPK010000114.1, forward strand.
CGGGAGACACGATTTCGCCGGAATTGGAGTTGAGCAATCCCGCCTACGCCGCTGCCGACATCAGCGGCGATGAAACCACCACGTATTACCTCTCCGAAACGGACGATCTTTCAGGCATTGTCGGCGAGCCGCTGGCCGTCAACGAATACAATCTGGACCTGACCCCCGGTCAGTCGTTCAACGAATCGCAGGATGTGACGCTCCCGGACGATCTTGACCCGGGCGTTTACTACATTGTCGCCCAGCTCGACACGAACCAGGCGATCAACCCGGACGATACGAATAACTTTGTGGCCAGCGACCCAATCCAGATCGGCCTGCCGGAACTCAGCGGCATATTCACCGGATCGATTCCGTCTCCGGTTGCGCCCGGGGCAACCATTTCGCCGGGCCTGCAAATCACCGATGACGCCAGCCCAGTCAGCGGTGGAAATGAAACGACGGTTTATTTTCTTTCCACAACGCCCGATGCCTCCGGCGTTGTCGGTCAGCCACTGTTGGTTAATGAGTATCAGTTGAATCTCAACCCCGGCGAGTCGTTCACGGAGGAGAAGAACCTCACCATCCCGGATGACATCCAGCCCGGCACGTATTATCTGGTGGCGGAGATCGACGCGGATCAAACGATCAATCCCGCCGACACAAATCTTTTCGTCACGTTGAGCAATCTGGTCGTCAGCTTCACATCGTTTGACAACGGCACGCTGACGGTGGATGCCCCGGCGAATAATGAGGATGTCGATCTCACTAGCGACGGGACGAATCTCACCGCGACAGTGGGCGGCGTCACTTCGTCGCCGATTGCGGTGAGTTCGGTCACCTTGATCAACGTCAAAGCCGGCGACGGGAGCAAGACCATTACGCTCGGCACGGGCGTGCCGAATGTCACGATCCACGGCGGAAAAGGGGTGGACAAAATCGTTCTGTCCCATGGCGACAACGTCACGTTTGAAAGCACCGACTCGAACAACGCTTCAGGCGGGCTGATCGTGCAGGGAGCGGGCACGTTGACACTCGATACGGCCAACAACTACGGCGGCACGACCGAGATCGACGGCGGAACCGTGAACGTGACCGCGGTGGGCGGTATTCCAACCGGCAGCGATGTGATCAATCATGGCGATCTCGAAGTGGACGCGGATACAACCGTCAACCAGATCACCGGCGACGGCGCATTGACGGTCGGTTCCGATGCAAACCTGCAACTGGCCCAGGCGCCAACCGACCCGGTAAGCACCATCGGATCTCTCACGCTGAACCCCGGCGGCACGTTGGACATCACCAACAACACGCTGCTGATCAGCCAGGCTGGGATTTCGGCGGCGGTGATTCAGTTGCTGTTGCACGACGGATACAACGGCGGCAATTGGAAAGGCGAAGGCATCATCAGTTCGCTCGCTGGGCCCGGCGGCTCAGGCACGCCTCAAACGAGTGTCGGCTATGCGGTTTCAGCCGCGAATAACAATGTGCCCGCTGGTGAAATCGAACTGACCTACACCGTCGACGGCGATGCGAATCTTAACGGGAATGCAAATCTGCTCGATCTCAACACAGTGGCGACGAATTTCGGTGGCACGAGCAAGACCTGGTATCAAGGCGACTACAATTACGACGGCACGGTGAACCTGCTCGACTTCAATGCACTGGCGATGAACTTCAACGAGAGCCTGCCCGCGCCGGCGCCGCTGGCCGGTCTGTCGCTGGCGACTGCAAAACCCTCTGGGTCAGTCAATGGATCAATATTTTCGGATCAGCAGATTGCCGGCCAATCAGCAGCAGAATCTTTGTTTGCCGATACATCCAAACCTTCGAATCGTTTAATTCTTGATCTTTGATCGATGAAATCTGCCACCGTTCATCGCGCGCCTTTGAAATAGACGCCGCCAATCGAGCTGCCGTTCTGATACAGGCTCAGGTGCGGCGAACCACCGTTGTGGGGCATTTGGAACGCCACCGTGAAATCGCCTGATCCCTTTTTGATCTGAACTGATTGGAACGGATCCGACCGTGTCGGGCCGCCGGTGGCCGTTACGCCGGCAAACAGCATCGCCTGATCGTGCGATTTAAGCGTGTAAGTGCCGTGAACCAAATATCTATACCCTGGTTTCAATTCCGTGTCGGTGCCCCAAATCTCGTTAATCTTAATCTCATCGCCACCGGCCAGATCGTTCGTATCAATCATAAACTTCACAGGATTATTATACGTCTTCTCATCTCGCGACAGCGGCGGATCGGCCGACGGCGGCGGCGACGCATTGAAACGCATCTCCATCGCGCTGTTCGTCTCCTGCGGCAGCACCTGCAAATGCACGATCTGCCATTTGTTGTTCCGATCCGCCCAGACCATCGTGAAGCGATTGACCTTATGCACCGGCATTCCCCGGACCTGTTCGTCTTCAGTCGCCTGACCTGTCCAGATTGCGGCGTCGCCGAAGAATCGAAGTTGGAGATCGCTGAACGTCGTCGGTCCATGAACTTCGTCGGGATTCTTCCAGTGCAACAACTGGATTAATTGTTCCCTGGTCGCCAATCCGCCGTAACCCTGGATTGTAAAATCATCTGCCAGCGCCGGCTCGAAGGCTTTATTGAACGCATCGCTGTCCGTGGCGGCCAGCGCCTTGGAAATATCGCTCACCAACTGATCGATCGTTTTTTTGCCCTCCTGCTGTCGCGGCGTTAAAGCCGGCTGCGATGGTTCTGCATAGCCGAATCGCGCGGCGCCGCCGATGGCGGTGAAGATCGCAACGATCACGATGATAATGATAATGGAACGACGGGGTGCAGATGTCATGGTATTCCTCCGCGGATCAAGCAGACCCGCAATTCGTTTGACCAAAGGAAAATGAACGCCGCTCATCGCCGCCACCGGCCAACCCGCCCGCGATGATGGACAAAGCGTTTCAGAAAGCCGAACCAGCAGCCGCGCATATTCAGCAACGGGCATGAAACACAGCGCGTGATTGTCACATGATTCTTCTCTCGCTCGCATAAGTTGGCGGCCCAGCAAATGCACCAGCGGATGCGGCCAAAAAACCGCCGCCGCCAATCGCTGCGCCAGTGCAATCCAATGATCCCTTCGCAAAGCATGAGCCGATTCATGCCCAATGACCGCGCGCAACTCCTCTGCCGTAAGCCGGCCGAAAAGAGCATCCGGCAAAATCACCCTCGGATGAATCAAGCCGACACACAGCGGCTCGCTCACTTGCGAAGAAGTAAAAACAGCCGATTCTCCCGGAAAATCCACCCTTTTTGTGCCGCGGCAAAGCGTCATCGCCGAAAACGTCGAAACCAACAGCCGTGCCGTCAGCAGCGCAACCCCGATCAGCCAAATCGCCATCACGACCGTTTCGATTCGCGCCGCCGAAATGGATTCGCGCCGAACCGGCGCAGAGATTATCTTTTCGGCAGGCGATGCTTGAATTGGCGAAGCCTGCGGCATCGGATGATCGACAATTACAAATGACTGGATCGCCTTCGGCACCGGCACGACTGGCCATGGCGAACGCTTCGTCGCCCACAACATCGCCGGCATCAGCCACACCCCCGCCAATCCCGCCACCAGCACGGCGTGCCGCGCCGCGGGGTTTCGGCGAAAACAAACCCTCGCCAATAACAACGCCCCTGTCATCGGCACGGTGGCCGCCAGCAGAAGGTCCACCAGATCAAACATCTCGATCGGCAAGAGAGATGAGAACAGGGCGATCATGGCTTGCCTCGCTTTTCCGCGCGATCGATCAGTTCGCGCAACCGGTCAGCCTCATTCCTGGAAAGCCGCTCGCCTTCCAGCAGGGTAAGCACCAGCCCGGTCGCCGATCCTCCAAATGCCGAATCCACCAACCTGGAAACGAGCCCCGAAACCGTCCGCTGCCGTGATCGGGCCGCGCGATAAAGATGCGCGCCGCGGACGAGGCGATGCTCCAGCCACCCCGCCTCCACCAGTCTCGCCATGATCGTCTGCACGGTGTTTCGCGCCACTTTCCGACGAGCCGAGATCTCGCCCCAAACCTCTGCAACCCCCGCTTCGCCCAGATTCCAGACTACATTCATCACTTCCAACTGTCCCGGCGAAAGCGATCGAATCGACGACTTATTCATAAAGGCTTCCTTCAATTACCGACAACTGTAGGCACACATTACCTACATCTGTCGGCAAGTCAACAGGAATCTCAAACGATTTTAAGAATGTTGTTTGACGCGTTCGTAATGGAGATGATGATGCTGTCTCGTCGAATCCATGAACTGGCTCATCCACACCAATGCCGGCCTCGCGACGCGCATCATCAGCGGCGCAATCATCTTTCTCTGCCTGGCGTTGTCGGATTTGAAGAGGCGAGGAAGTGA
>DATAPK010000115.1:0-1647 GCA_036265245.1 Tepidisphaeraceae bacterium
CGGCACCAATATCGGAGGCGCCACCGATTCCTCCTACACCATCACTCCGGTGGAAACCAATAACTCCGGAACTTACAGCGTCGCCATCACCAACTCAGCCGGTTTTACCAACAGCGCCGGAGCGACATTGACGGTCCTGGGCACTAACTTTTACGTGGACACAGTTCTGAGCGACTTTCCGCTTTCCTATTGGCGGTTGGATGAGGGCAGCGGGACGCTCGCGCAAGATGGCGTTGGCAACAACCTTGGCCAGTACACCAATGCCACTCTCGCCCAGCCAGGTTTCTCGTTGATTGATACCGACGCCGCGGTCGGCCTTCCGGCCAGTTCGAGTTCGCGCGGGTTCGTGCTGGTCACAAATTTTGCTCCGTTCAATTTTAATGCGGCCTCGACGTTTACGCTCGAAGCCTGGGCGTACTTCACAAACTTCACCACCAAATCAAGACTCTTTTCGACTCTGAATTTGAGCGCTCCCGGTGGCTTCGCCTTCGGCGTTCTGCCCGGCGGCACGGGCCTGGAGTTCACGGCGGGTGGAGTGCGCGACACGGACGTGACGCTAAACAACGCGTTGGTGGCGGGCCTTTGGTATCATTTAGCGTGCGTCTGTGACGGGAATTCTTACAATTTCTATGTCAACGGTCAGCAAGTTGGCCAGCCGGTTGCGATTTCCGGCGGGGCAAGCCCGGGGGTTGCCGTTCCGCTGGTGATGGGATGCAATCCGCCTGCTTATAACTTCGCGGGCGGGGACAATGGAGCTGAACAGATTAACGGGCGGATTGATGAAGCGGCCATTTATACCGCGCCTCTGGGGCCCGACCGGGTTTTGGCGCACTACAACGCGCGATACGGAACGTTGACGCCGCCGGCGGTCTCGACGCCAATCGCGAATCCGCCCACCAATTATGTCAGTCTTTCGGCAACGCTGCAGGCCGTGGCTGCCGGCCAGTTGCTGACTTATCAATGGTACAAAGCGCCTTCGACGTTGATTCCCAGCGCCACCAGTGACACCTACACGATCTCCCCGCTGCAACTGTCAGACGGCGGCAATTATTTCGTGCAGGTCACGAACCAGGCAGGTTCGACGAATAGTCCGGGGGTCACGCTCACGGTTTTACCGATTCCGACAACAGCGACCGATCTGAATCTGACCAATGGACTGGTTTTGCATCTGCCGTTTGACGGCGATTACGGGGACATCTCGGGCCATTCGAATAACGGCACCAACGTCGGCGCAACCGTGTTCACCAACGCCATCATTGGCACCAATGCGTTGCATTACTCGTCTGACAGCGGCTCCAGCTCTTATAATTATGTAACCCTCGGAGTGCGGCCGGATTTGCAATTCGGCGCAAGCACGGACTTCACGGTTTCTTACTGGGTGCGCCAGCCGAGCGGATCCATGTACACCAACCTGCCGTTCTTTACCGATGCGATCGGTTCCACCGGTAACGGCGGATTCGCCTTCGCCCCGTACGAGACAGCAACGAGCGCGGGCGGCTGGTCGCTCAGCATCGGCAGCATGAGCACGCCGAGCCAGTTCACGAGCTTCCCCGACGCGAATCTCATCAACGACGGCAACTGGCACCATCTCGTCCATGTGGCCAATCGCAATGCGAGTGTAGCCACCTATCTCGACGGCACGCAGGT
>DATAPK010000116.1:0-4280 GCA_036265245.1 Tepidisphaeraceae bacterium
CGGTCAGGGCAGGGTTGGTCGTGGGATCGATCACCGGAATCTGTGTCGGGCTGCTGCCCGCTGCGGAAAACTCGCCGCTGGCAAACAAGCCCAGCGAGAGCGTTCCCCAGATGCCGCAGACGCCATGCACAGGCCAAGCGCCAATCGGATCGTCGATTCGCAGGAATTCCAGCAAATCGGCGGCAAGAATCACAATCACGCCTGCGATCAGACCGAGCCAGCAGGCGCCCGTCGGGCTAACCCAGTAGCACGGGCAGGTGATCGCCACCAAGCCGGCCAGAAAGCCGTTGGTGATTGCGCCCGCATCCCACTTCTTCGTGCGGAAGTAAACAAAGAACTCCGCACCCAGGCCGCCTGTGCAGGCAGCCAGCGTGGTGTTGGCGGCGATACGACCGATCCCACCAAAATCCATCGCGCTCAGCGAAGAACCGGGGTTAAAGCCATACCAGCCGAACCACAGGATGAAACCGCCGATCACGCCCATCACCAAGTCGTGCGGAAGCATCGGACCGCCGCCATCCCGCTTGAACTTGCGTCCAAGCCTTGGCCCAAGCACGATTCCGCCCGCCAAAGCGATCCACCCGCCGATCGAGTGCACCACCGTCGAGCCGGCAAAGTCATGGAAATTCATCCCGAAACTCGGCAGGAAATGGCCGTCGCTGCCCATCAGGTACAGGAATCCATCCGGCCCCCAGACCCAGTGGCCGATGATCGGATAGATAAAGCCCGACACGCAGACCGAGTAAAGCACGTCCCCGATGAAATCGGTTCGCCCAATCATCGTGCCCGAGCAGATCGTCGAAGCACAATCCGCGAACGCGAACTGGAACAACCAATGCGCCAGCACCGGAACCCCAGTGCCGCCGTAGGTTGTGAACGCGGTGATGCCCTTCAGAAAGAACCAGCTTTGCGTGCCATTCGGATCGTGCCAGCCAATAAATCCGTTGCCCGCGCCAAACATGAACGCGTAGCCCCACGTGTAGTAGAGGAGGCCGCAAAGACAGGTATCGAAAACGCACTCAACCAGCACGTTTACGGTTTCACGCGACCGGCAGAATCCGGCCTCAAGCATCGTAAAGCCTGCCTGCATGCCGAACACAAGGAACGCAGCCACCAAAGTCCATGTCGTATTGATTGGATTGATGGTGGGGTTTTTGGTCATGTCCGACAGGTCCGCCGGCATGACCGGCGATACAGTTGCCGCCGGCGCGGTCGTCGCCTCATCCGCGAAAACACTGCCATATTTCATGTATCTCGCGACCGCGAATATGGTCAATCCGACCAATACCAAGCCCAGCATTTTGCCCGCAAACAAAGTAAACCCGTACCGACGCCATTCCGGGTCTCTTAATCTGACGCGCAATCTTGAAAGCTTGTCCGAGAAAGTAGGTTTCCCGGTTAGCACAGTACCTCGCATAGCACGCTCCTTTGAGTAGAGTTCCAGTCCGCTTCCCGATCCCGAGCCACCCCGCAAAAGGGTGAACTTTGATGACTAGGCAGACAGCCTATTCAGAATAAGTGGAACACTTAGTCTCTGGCGCGTATGAGCAACGAATATGCCAATGTCCAAATCGCCAAGAGCAGCCGGATTTTCCTAAAGTTGGAATTGCGATGAATATCAACAACCAGTGAAAAACTGCGCAGTGCCTATAACCGGGCCTTGAGACTGCGCGCTTTATGCGCAGTCTTGAAGCAACGTCCGAAAATCACGGGTTAAGAGCACTGGCAGAAGACGACGCCCGCCCTGGATGGCCGAGATTCTAAGCAGTGCAAACAATGAATTGAACAATACATGCGCGGTTTGGGTTACAACTCCACGACCTTCCGGCTATATACGTCGTCACTTCGTTTGTTCCTGACGTATTACATCATTAGAATCCGCTGGTTCCCATAATTTATGCAAATTCGCAATTTCTCCATCATCGCCCACATTGACCACGGCAAGAGCACGCTTTCCGACCGCCTTCTCATGCGCGCCGGCGCCATCACCGAACGCGAGTTCCAAAACCAGATCCTCGACGACATGGATCTGGAACGCGAGCGCGGCATCACCATCAAGGCCTCCGCCGTCACCGTCTTCCACAATCACAACGGCGAAGAGTTCATGCTCAACTTCATCGACACCCCCGGCCACGTCGATTTCCATTACGAAGTCCAAAAAGCCCTCCAGGCCTGCGAAGGCGCCATCCTCGTCGTCGATTCCACGCAAGGCGTCCAGGCCCAAACCGTCGCCAACGCCTACGCCGCCATCGAAGTCGGCCTCGAAATCATCCCCGTCATCAACAAAATCGACCTCCCCAGCGCCGACCCCATCCGCGTCGCCGAAGAAATCGAGCAGGTCCTCGGCTTCCCCGCCGAAGACGCCATCCTCGTCAGCGCAAAAACCGGGCAGGGGGTCGATGAACTCATTAGCAAGCTCTGCGATGCCCTCCCTCCCCCAAAGGGAAATCCCAACGCCACAACCCGCGCCCTCATCTTCGACAGCATCTACGACGACTATCGCGGCGTCCTTACCTACGTCCGCGTCGTCGACGGCGAACTAAAGAAGGGCCAAAAGATCCGCTTCATGGGCACCGACAAGCTTTACCAGGTCACCGACCTGGCCAAGCTCATGCCCCGTCCCAAGCAGGTCGATCGCATCGGCACCGGTGAAGTCGGCTTCATCGTCGCCGCCATCAAAGACCTGCACGACGTCCGCATCGGCGACACCGTCACCGACGCCGTCAACCCCGCAAAAGAAGCATTGCCCGGATACAAGCCCTCCCAGCAAATGGTCTATTGCGATTTCTACCCCAGCGGCAAAACGCAATACGACGAACTCCGCGATGCCATGGATCGCCTCTCCTTGAACGACAGCTCCTTCAGCTTCGAGCCCGAAAGCAACGACGCCCTAGGCTTCGGCTTCCGCTGCGGCTTCCTAGGCCTGCTCCACATGGAAATCATCCAGGAACGCCTCGAGCGCGAGTTCAGCATCGAAATGATCCAAACCGCCCCGACGGTCACTTACGAAATCAAGAAAACCGACGGCACCGTTTTCCGCATCGATTCCCCCAGCCAGCTTCCCGACCCCAATCATGTTGAAGAAATCCGCGAGCCCTTCATCCAGATGAATCTCATTCTGCCCGGCGACACCGTCGGCAACCTGATGAAGCTCTGCGAAGATCGCCGCGGCATTTATAAGAAAACCGAATACATCGGCGCCACCCGCGTCATGCTGCAATACGAAATGCCCCTCGCCGAGGTGATCTACGATTTCTACGACCGCCTGAAAAGCGCCACCAAAGGCTACGGCACGATGGACTTCGACCTCATCGGCTTCCGCCCCGGCAACCTCGTCCGCATGGACATCCTCGTAAACGGCGATCGCGTCGACGCCCTAAGCGTCATCGTCCACAAAGACCACGCTGAAGCGAGAGGCCGAAAGTTACTGGTCCGCCTGAAAGAAGAAATCTCCCGCCACCTCTTCGAAATCCCCCTCCAAGCCGCCATCGGCGGCAAAATCATCGCGAGAGAGACGATCAAATCCGTTGGCAAAAACGTCACCGCCAAATGCTACGGCGGCGACGTCACCCGAAAACGCAAACTCCTCGAAAAACAAAAAGAAGGCAAAAAACGCATGAAACGCGTCGGCAGCGTCGACATCCCCCAGGAAGCCTTCATGGCCGTGCTGGAGAGTGGGGAATAAAATCCATGCCGGAAACGCTGGACTACAGCCGGCAACTTTATTCTGGCGAATATCGCTTTCGCTCCATCAAGACCATCGTCACAGGATTTGCCGTCGGTCTTATGTCATTCGTCTTTGCTTACGCGGCAGTAACCGGCTCCCCTTTATCCATTGCTTTTTTGTCGTTCAGGCTATTCGATGTGATTTTATTCATTATTACTGCTGGCGCGGCGGCTTTCATGTTGTTCAGTGCAGTGACTGATCACCGGCAGTATTTTACAATCCATACCGAAGGCATCGTGATCCACGGTAAGCTCACGTCATGGTCTCAGATAGTTCAATTTGCTGCCTACGGCAGTCTTGGGTGTTCTCGCATAATCATGTTCTTCCGTCGCGGCAAATTTGGGCCGCCTACAAAGCTTCTCGCCACGCCTCCGACGACCTCCAGGGAATATGAGCAGCTTCTCACCACGCTACGCAAAACACTGTCACCACAATACCCACATTTACAACTTGGCGAATATTTCACAGAGCCGTCATAAGATCCAGATCCCCCAAATCTTCCAGTAGCCCTCCCAAATCAGCCGAACTAAACTAAATATGTATCGCGCGCAAT
>DATAPK010000117.1:0-14773 GCA_036265245.1 Tepidisphaeraceae bacterium
CATCTATTATACGCTCAATGGCAGCGATCCGCGTGTCAGCGGCACCGGCGCTATCAGCAGCGCCGCGCTCGCGTTCACCGGCCCGATTACCATCGGCGCTTCCGAGCATGTCATCGCGCGCGTGCGCGACAGCTCGGGTAATTGGAGCCCGCTCACTGACGCGATCTTCCTTTTGCCGACTCTCTTCCCGGTTCGCATCACCGAACTGAATTACCATCCCGGCAATCACGCCGGCGTTGCTGACCCCGAAGACATGGAATTCATCGAGCTGCTCAACACCAGCTCACAGGCGTATAATCTCCAGGGCGTGACCATCACCAGCGCAATCGATCCGTACGTCTTCGGCAACGTGACGCTCAACGCCGGCCAGTACATCGTCGTTGCACGAAAGCCGAACACGTTCACGCAGGTCTACGGAGCGGGGATCAACCAGGCGTCGCCGGGCTACAGCGGCAAGCTCGACAATTCCGGCGAGCGCGTCACGCTGCTCGGGCCGCTGGGTGAGACGCTCCAGGATTTCACGTATGACGATGCTGCTCCCTGGCCCGACGCCGACGGCAACGGCAGCTCCCTGGAGATCGTCGATCCGCTGGGCGATCCGAACGATCCCGCCAACTGGCGAGCGAGCTATTTCGCCGGCGGATCGCCAGGCACGGATGGCGTGCCGCTGGCGGGTTCAAATGGACAACTGCTCTTCTCGAATCTGCCGGCGCTTTCGGTTGCGCTCTCAAAATCGATCACCGTCTCGACCCTCGACGCAACCGATCTCACGATTCAATCGACGGATGGCGGAACATCTTTCAATCCCATGAGCGCGCAATGGAATGCGCTGACCAGGACGATCACGTTCGCACTTCCCTCATCTCTGGCCGACGGCAACTACACCGCGACGATCCCCGCGGGAAGCCTTGCTTCGCCGGATGGATTTTCTTCGCTCGCCTACAGCTTCAACTTTTTCATTCTCACCGCCGACGCCAATCGCGATCGCACCGTCAATCTTCTGGATCTCAACGCGCTGGCCACCAACTTCGGCAAGACCGGCATGAATTTTGACGGGGGAGATTTTGATTTTAGCGGCACGGTCGATATCGCGGACTTCAATCTCCTCGCCTCCAACTTCGGCGTCACTCTCACGCTCCCATCCAATTCCGCTCCAGCGTTGAATGCCTTATCCAAGACAGCGGCGCAATCTCCTTTTGCCAATACCTCCATCGCTTCAGATGTGCTGAATCAAATCGATCAAATGTCCCCGGCCTTAATCATGGGGTCATAAATCTTGCAAAATCGGTCGATCTTAAACATCGTATAAATAATAGTTTACGGATAATCATGGAAGTTTCTTGAAATTTCCGCAATCTAGTCAAGAATAGAAGCATTAGCCGTTGCGGAACGGCTTGGCCTGCGCGCTGTGATTCATTCCGATTGATCGTTGGTAAATAAAGGCCCGGCACATGCAGAAGCGTTACAAGGAACGGGTTTACGCCCGTCGAAGGCGCTCGCTCGCGCGATTCATCGAATCGCTCGAAGAGCGCACGTTGATGGCGTTTGGGCTGACGACGACTTCCACCAGTTATGTCGTCGATACGGGCGCGAATCTGACGTTTTCGGTGTTGCGCATGGGGACAAGCAACACGGTTAAATCCGGCGATTTGATTTCTACCAAGTTCAACGGCACAGAGCTGACAGCGCCGTTCAGTGGCACCGGTGGCACTGGCCGATGGTCGCATTTCGAATCGGGGTTGAGCAATACGACGACGGTTGTGAGCGCGACGGTCGATCCGCAGGGAAATTGGATCAAGATTACCTGTGATGACAGCACCGGCGCCGGCTCAACGGGCGTGATTCAGTATTACATCGCGCGCAAGGGGTTTGCCAATATTTACATGGCGACTTATGCAGCGACCCCACAGGGGGAGATGCGGTTTATCACTTATACGAATCATGGGGTGATGACCAACGCGCCGGCTCCGTCGAATGTGAGCAACAACACCGGGGCCATTGAGAGTACGGATGTGGATGGTTTTGCCGACGGGACGACGGCGTCCAAATATTATGGAGAGTATCGCCCGATCGACGCGCAGAATTATGGTCTGACCGGCGGCGGTTTTGGCGAGTTCATGGACATCGGTAATCGGGAAACGGACGCGGGTGGGCCGTTCTTCAAAGATATCGACTTTCAAACCACCAGCTCGCAATCGACCGAGTTGTACAACTACATGTTTTCGAGCCACTCGCAGACGGAGTTTTCGGATTCCGCGAAGTCGCAGTCTGCCAGGCTGGGTTTGTATGGCCCCTATGCTTTGGAATTTACGACGGGCGGCAATCCCACCCCAGTCGATTATTCGTTTATTTCCGGCGTAGGACTGACGGGTTATGTTTCGGTGGCAAACCGCGGCGCGGTGTCGGGTGTGGCCAGTGGGGTGCCTGCCGGCCATCAAGTAACGGTGGCGCTGGCCAACGGGATCGGGCAATATTGGTCCACGCCCGACGTCAACACCGGTGCATACACCATCAGCGGCGTCAAACCCGGCACGTATGTCGAAACGCTTTATCAAGATGAACTAGCCGTCGGCACGCAAACCGTCACGATCTCTGCCGGCGCGACAACCACCGCTAACATCGCCGACACGCTCTTCTCGCCGCCGGAAGTATTCACAATCGGCACGTTTGACGGCACACCCATCGGCTTTTTGAACGCGAACCTTTTTCCAAACATGCACCCGTCTGATTCGCGCATGAGCCCCTGGGGCACGTTCACCGACAGCACCGACACCACGGCCATGACCAATTACACGGTGGGAAGCTCGGCGCTAAATACGTGGCCGATGGCGGAGTGGAAAGAGGCGGCGACGACGGCGAATCCGCAACCGATCGACAACATCAATCGCATCACGTTCTCGCTCACGGCCGCGCAGGTCGTCGCTTCCACATTGCGCATCGGCATCACCCGGTCCGGCGCGGGCGGCCGGCCGATCATCAGCACCAATGGCGGTAGCTTTTCCTCCGCTCCCGCCTCCAGCACGCAAGCGACAGGCCGCGGCGTGACGCTCGGTAATTGGCGCGGAAACAATATCCTCTACACCTACAGCATTTCCGCCGCCTCGTTGCATGCCGGAACCAACACCATCGATATCGAAGTCGCCAGCGGTTCCAGCGACGCCGACCCCTGGCTGGGCCCCTGGATCACCTACGATGCCATCGATCTGGTCCCCACAACCAATATGGCCAACGCGCCAAAAGTCAGCAGCCTGACAATTGCCCCGTCCAATACCAACCTTCTGCTGAATAGCACCGATAGTTTGGTGGCGATGGCAAAAGATCAGTTTGGCAATCCCATTCCGATTCCCACGGAGGCGTTGACATGGTCAACGACGGTGGGCTCAATCAACGCCATGGGTCTTTTCACCGCGGGATCGACGACCGGCAGCGGCACGATCACGGCCAGCTACTTTGACGCTCCCAGCAATAGTACAAAAACGGTCAGCATCAATATTGCCGTGGTGAGTCCTCTGCAAGTGGGCAATCCTTCATTTGGATATGATGTGGCGCAAAGGGTCAATTTGATATTCAGCCGCGATATCGATTCGTCGATGCTCGTCAGCGCCGTGATCCTGCAAAATTTGACCACGCAGACTACGGTTTCACCGAGTGCGATTCGCATCACCGATGCCAATGGCTTGGTATCGATCGGTTTCGCCGGCATTCTTGCCGACGGCAATTATCAATTGACCATCAAGTCCGGCGTCACGCTGAACTCCGCCGGCGATCAACTGCAAAGCGACTTTATCCTGCCAGCTTTCTTCGTGCTTGCTGGTGATGCCAATCACGATCGCACAGTCAATCTGCTCGATCTCGACGCGCTGGCCACGAACTTTGGAGAAAGCGGCGTGAATTTCACCGGCGGTGATTTTGATTACAGCGGGACAGTCGGAATCGCGGACTTTAATTTGTTGGCGGGGAATTTTGGAAAAATTTTGGCCACTCCGTCCAGTTCTCCTGTTGCACTGGGAACTGTTCTTCATAAGGCTCCGCTTCAGTCACAATTAACCAGTCAAGTTTTTGGTGAGACACCGATCGGTACGAATTTGATTGATGTGTTGGATGCGTCGCAGAATCAGACGGTGGTTATTTGACGAACAAAATGAGTTGAAAGCTCATACTTTATCAATGAAGAGGGCACTGCCAATGCGGAGGCGTTGTAAGCAGCGGGTTTACGCCCGCCGAAGACGAGCATTGGGGCGATTCATCGAATCGCTCGAAGAACGCACGTTGATGGCGTTTGGGCTGACGACCACCAGCGGCAGCTATGTGGTCGACACCGGCGCGCAAGTGGTTTTCACCGTCTTGCGTAAGGGCACGAGCAGCACGGTCCACTCCGGCGATCTCACTTCGTTCAAATACAATGGCGTGGAATTTGCCGCCCCTTTCGCGGCGCCTGGGCCGCAGCGCTATTCCCACTTTGAGTCGGGCTTAAGCAACAACGCTGTTGTCACCGCAACGGTCGATCCGGCCGGAAATTGGATCAAGATCACCGCCGACGACACCACCGCAACCGTCGGTGCCGGCGCGACCGGCGTAATTCAGTATTACATGGCGAAGAAAAACGACAACGCCATCTATATGGCGATTTATGCACCGGAGATGCTCGTCTCGTCGACGCGCTTCATCACGTATCTCAATTTTTCGAAATTCCCCAATCATCCGAATGAATCCGACACGTCCGAGATCCACGGCACGGCCCAGACGCCAATCGAGAACATCAAAACCGATGGCAGCGGGGATGTCTATTTAGACCCGGTCGATGGAGAGACGCATTCAAAATACTACGCCGAAAATCGCGTGATCGGGCATGTTGACCATGGCGCGACAGGGCCCGGCGCCGGCGCCTTCATGTTCATCGGCAATCGCGAAAGCGGGTCGGGTGGGCCGTTCTGGAAAGACATCGACTTCCAAAGCACCGGCGCTGCGGTGGAAATGTATAACATTCCCTATTCCGACCACTCGCAAACCGATGCGTTTCGCCCCGGTCTGCATGGCCCTTACGCGCTTGTCCTCACCAACGGCAGCACGCCTGCCACGCCGGACTATTCATTTATTGATGGCGTCGGATTAACCGGATGGGTTTCACCCTCCGCGCGAGGTACGTTGACGGGACAAGCAACCGGCATCGCCGCCGGGCGCGTGCCGACGGTCGCTCTGAGCAACGGCACTGCGCAATATTGGGGCACGCCTGATGCATCGGGCAATTACACGATCCCGGGGATCAAGCCGGGCACGTATGTAGAAACGCTTTACGATGAAGAGCTTGCCGTTGGAACACAAACCGTCACTATTTCCGCGGGCACGACCACGACGGCCAATATCACTGACACCTATTTCCTCCCGTCGCCGATTTTTCGCATCGGCACATTCGACGGCACGCCACGCGAGTTTCTCAACGGCGACAAGATCGCCGACATGCACCCATCCGACGTGCGCATGACTCCCTGGGCGGATGCCACGGGGCTGACCAACTACATCGTTGGCACAACCCTCGACTCCGCCTTTCCGATGGCAGAGTGGAAGTTCCAGACCACAAGCGGCACGCGCTATACTGACACCGATAATCGAATTACGTTCACCTTAACCGCCGCCCAGAAGGCAACCCCCCTGACATTGCGGATCGGCATCACCCGGCTGGATCACGGTCGGCCAGGCGTCAGCATCAATGGCACCGGATTATCTATTCCAGCTTTAAGCACTCAACCCGACACGCGCGGCCTGACGTTGGGGAGCTGGCGCGGAAACAACACCCTTTACACCTACAACATCTCCACCAGTTCGCTGATTGCCGGAACCAACACGATTGATATCACCGTCGCCAGCGGATCAGGTAGCGGTGGGCAGTGGCTCTCTCCGTATTTTATCTACGATGCGGTAGACTTGGTTCCGACCAGCAGCCTCGCCAACGCGCCCAAGGTGAACAGTCTCACCATTGCCCAGTCCAGTGGAAATTTCCCGCTGAATGGCGTGCAAAGCTTTGTGGCCCTGGCCAAAGATCAATTCGGCAACCCGATTCCGATTGCTCCTGAAGGCGTGGTCTGGTCAACGACGCTGGGATCAATCGATGCAAATGGGCGATATACAGCCAGCGCAACCGCCGGCACCGGTACGATCACCGCCAGCTATTTCGACGCGCCCACGAACTCGACAAAAACGGCCACGATCAATATCGTGGTTGCTCCTTTGCAAATCAGCAATTCTTCGTTTCAATATAATTCTTTGCAGTCGGTCAGCCTGACATTCAACCGTGATGTCGATCCCGCCATGCTCGCAAGCGCCCTGATCCTCCAGAATCTAACCACGCAGACAACGATTTCGCCGACTGCGATTCACATCGCGAATAGCAACGGCGTCGCAACGATTACGTTCACCAACATCCTCGCCGACGGCAATTACCAATTGACCGTCAAATCCGCCACCACGCTTAACTCCCTCGGCGATCAATTATCGACCGACTTCACCATGCCAAGCTTCTTCGTCCTCTCCGCCGACGCCAATCACGACCGCACGGTCAATCTGCTAGACCTTAACGCGCTGGCTACCAATTTCGGCAAAAGCAGCGTGAACTTCAGCGGCGGTGATTTTGATTACAGCGGATCGGTCGGCATCGCGGACTTCAATCTGCTCACCGCGAATTTCGGGAAGACCCTCGCCACACCGGGCCCGGTCCCATTATCTTTGCCTTCCAGCGGGTCGGTTATCCAGACCCTCTTCTCCAATGTCCCTCTCGTTTCCAACATGCACGATCTGCTCGATCCGCCCTCCGAAAAGATTAGTATTTAACTGCTAAATTTTTTACATTTTTAACGCCCGGTTGTTTATCATCCTGCCTTGGCTGAGTAGTTGAATCCATCGTTATGCACCATCGAATCCGCATCCAAAGGCCCGGGCCTGATCGCTCTCTTCGCAGGAAGACGCGGCGGATGTTTGCGCAATCGATTCATTTTGAAATTCTTGAGCCTCGCCAACTTCTGGCAACCGTAACCGTGAGCGCGGGAACGGCCATTCGCAGCGTCGATACCAAATGGCTCGGCGTGAACACTTCGATCCTCGACAGCCAGATCGGCACCACTGCCACGAGCACAATGACAACATCTCTCGGCACGGCGGCCACCCGCTGGGGTGGATCTTCTATCGATAACAATTGGCATTTCAACATCAATAACAAAGCTTCAACCATCGGCCAGCAAGCCAGTTTCATCGCAACCCACGGCAACGGATTCATCACGGTGAATTACGGAACCGCCAGCCCGCAAGAGGCCGCCGCCGAACTTGCGTATCTCAACGGCTCAACCACCGACAACACCACCATCGGCACCGGCGAGCAGTGGAACGCCACCACCAGCACCTGGGTCGACATCAACTGGGGCAAGGTCAGCGATTGGGCCAAGCTTCGCGCCGCCGCTCCCCTGGCAATAGATGACGGCAAAAATTTCCTCCGCATCAACCATGCCGCATCTTTCGCTTTTCATTACTGGGGAATCGGCAACGAAATTTACGGAACATGGGAAACCGATCACCACGGCGCTGCCAGCGATCATCTCTCCATGCCCGCCGGCACCACCCGCGCCGCCCACGACGCCACCACCATCGTCTCCTTCGCCAAGCAATTTCAAACGCTCGCCAATGAAATCGATCCCACAATTTCCATCGGCATCGACGCGCAAGGCACGTCGCCGAACACCATTTTCCCCGACAACAACTTCATCGCCGATGTCCTCACGCAGGCCAACGCTTCGCACCAGAATTTTAAGATGGGCTTTCTTTCCGATCACCTTTATGACCAGAATCCCGGCTCTGAAAACGACACTACGCTCCTGAACGCCCCCAACACCGTGGTCAACCCTATCCCCTCTTATCCGCTCGACCTCGCCCAGCGGGCCGCCGCCTATCGCCAGATCATCAACACCTATTACGGCCAAGCCGCCGGCGCGAGCATGGAAACGATGATCACCGAAGTAAACTCCACCGGCAGCAACCCCGGCAAGCAAATGACCAGCCTGGTCAACGGATTATTCATCGCCGACACCATCGGCAGCGTAATGGAAACCGAATTTAATGGCGCTTACATTTGGCAGTTACAAGATTCCTGGAACAGCGCCGGCAACAACGCCGCCACTCTCTACGGCTGGCGGCAGGGGGGCAGTTACGGATTTTTTGGAAGCAACGATAAAACCGCCTTGCCCGCCGTTGGTTTGGATGTTGCCTATCCAAGTTATTTTGCCGAGCAACTCGCCTCCAAAATCATCCAATCCGGCGGCACGGTTGTCTCCGCCGCCAGCAATGATCCCAACCTCGACACGTTCGCCGTGATGGAACCCAACGGCCACCTCGAACTGCTGGTCATCAACAAAAGCAAAACCGGCCTGAACAACGACACTACCGGCACGCCCGCCACCAACAGTGTAACCTTCAACATCAGCGGATTTTCCCTCAGCAGCACCTCTCAAATGTGGCGCTACGGATCGACCGAGGACAACGCACAGAAAAATTCTACAACCGGAGCAGCCTCTCTCACTCACTCAAACCCTACGTTGACACTAAACGGTTCGAGCTTCACGATGGCGTTTCCATCGCTGTCGATGAGTGTTATCGATCTCACTCCCAAAGCGCCGACGGTGGTGGCGATGGCCTTTCCGTACAACACCGCGCCCAACAAGGTGCAGTTCACTTTCGATCAGGGAATGCTTTCTTCGTCCATCACGGCAAGCGATCTGATGTTGATCAATCAAAGCGGCGGAACACTGCCGACCGTGCAATCGGTGCAATGGGACAGCGCATCAAAAACCGCAACATTTATTCTCACGCCCACCCAAATCCCAGTCGCCAACTTCACCGCCACGCTTCCAGTTGGAAGCGTCAGCAGCGCGGCCAGCATCACGAATCCATTGTCCTACACACTTTCGTTCTATTCTCTGCCCGGCGACGCCAATCACGATCGCACCGTCAACCTTCTCGACCTCAACGCACTCGCCACCAACTTCGGCAAGAGCAACATGAACTTCACCGGCGGCGACTTCGACTACAACGGCGTCGTCGGCCTCTCCGACTTCAACCAACTCGTCTCCAATTTCGGCAAAACCCTCTCGCCGCCGTCGGGTTCATCTCCAGCATTAGGTGCCATCCTCAACGCGGCTCCACTTCAGGCCGAGTCAATCAAGCCGCTCTTCGCCGACACTCCAATCGCCCCCGATTTGCTGAATCTTCTCGATCAAAAATCCTCCGCATCCACCTTCTCATTTTGATCTTTATCGTACCTCACAAATGGGCCCAATAGACGGATATTTCGCGCATTTTATCCCATTTTATCTATATTAAACACGATTTATTGCTTGAACGATCCCTCGGGCAGAGTATGATTTTCCCTTGTCGTGCCGGAGTCGGCGGAAGCGATAACTCGTTCACGCGATACACCTTGGATGCGCAACAGTGGGTCGAACCTCAGTGCTCCTCAACGCAGGCGGCATCGCGTCACCACGCGACGCCGGCACCCGATCCATCATTCCGGATTTGAAACGCTCGAAGCCCGTTATCTGCTCGCGACCGTGACGGTCAACGCCGGCGCCACCATCCGCGCGGTCGATACCAAGTGGCTTGGCATCAATACATCGCCTTGGGATTCGCAGCTTAGCTCCGCGCAGACCAGCACGATGACGACCGCTTTGGGCACCACCACCGTTCGCATCGGCGGCGGGTCGTATGTGGATGCCAACTGGCATTTCAGCTCCCTTACCAACGGCAACCAATCGATCGGGCAGCAAGCCGCCTTCATCGCCGCGCACGGCAACATCGGATACGTCACCGTCAACTACGGAACCGCTAGCCCGCAGGAAGCCGCAGCCGAGCTGGCGTATCTCAACGGCTCAACTTCCGACAACACCGTCATCGGCGTCGGCGAGCAGTGGAACACCACCACCAGCACCTGGGTCGATGTCGACTGGGGAAAAGTCAGCGATTGGGCGAATCTCCGTGCCTCCCCTCAACTCAAGAACGACGACGGCCGCAACTACCTCCGCCTTGGCGGCAGCGTCCCCGGGCAGAGCGGTGTCATCAATCTGGTCACCCACCCCGCTCCCTTCGGATTCCATTACTGGGGCATCGGCAACGAAATCTACGGAGCCACCTGGGAAACCGACGAGCATGGCACCGCCAGCGATCATCTTCCCATGCCCGCCGGCACCACCCGGGCCGCCCACGATCCAACCACCATCGTTTCCTTCGCCAAACAATTTCAAACACTCGCCAACGAAATCGATCCCACCATTTCCGTCGGCATCGACAGCCAGGCCACGGATGGTCAGTTCAACAACTGGATCGCCAATGTCCTGAAACAAGCCAACAGCACTCATCAGAATTTGAATCTCGGTTTTGTGTCAGATCATCTGTATGACCAGCAGCCATACAACAATGG
The DNA here is from genome assembly GCA_036265245.1 of Tepidisphaeraceae bacterium. Classification (GTDB taxonomy): domain Bacteria; phylum Planctomycetota; class Phycisphaerae; order Tepidisphaerales; family Tepidisphaeraceae; genus DATAPK01. The sequence continues at coordinate 10,454 of DATAPK010000117.1, forward strand.
CCAAAACCCGCCCGGCGAAAGTGATGCAACCCTTCTGGCCGCCCCCAGCACAGTCATCAGCCCCACGCCCGCCAACCCACTCGATTGGGTGCAGCGCGCCGCGAAATACAGAAGCCTCATCAACACCAATTACGGCACAACCGCCGGCGCCGGCGTGGAACTTCTCGCCACCGAATTCAACTCCGTCAGTTCCAATCCCGGCAAGCAGATCACCAGCCTGGTCAACGGCGTCTTCGTCGCCGATTCCATCGGCAGCATCATGCAGACCGAATACAACGGCGCTTACATCTGGCAACTGCACAACAACTGGATAAGCAACGCCAACAATTCATCCAGTCTCTACGGCTGGCGCGCCGGTGGAGATTACGGCGTGATGGGGATCGGCGATATTACCTCCAAGCCTTCCGTCGGTTCGAACATCCCATATCCAAATTATTTCGCCGAGCAGCTTGCCTCTAAAATCATCCAGTCCGGCGGCACCGTCGTTTCCACCGGCAGCAACGATTCCACGCTCGATGTCTACTCCGTGCTCCAGGCCAACGGTCATCTCGATCTGCTCGTCGTCAACAAAAGTAAGCTCGGCCTGAACAACGACACCACCGGCACGCCCTCAATCAACAACGTAACCTTCAACATCAGCGGCTTCACGCTCGGCGGCAGCGCTCAGATGTGGCAGTATGGATCGGCCGAAGATAACGCACAGAAAAATTCCACAACCGGGTTGTCATCCCTCACCACTTCAAATCCAACATTGACGCTCAATGGTTCAAGTTTCACGCTCGGGTTTCCGTCATTATCCATGAGCGTGATCGATCTCAGCCCGCCTCCGCCAAAGGTGATTGCGATGGCGTTCCCATACAACACCGCCCCCAACCAGGTGCAATTCACTTTCGATCAGGACATGCTTTCCACGTCGATCACCGCCGGCGATCTCATGCTGACCAACACAGACGGCGGTTCCGTCCCTCCCGTGCTATCCGTGCAATGGGACAGCCCATCCAAAACCGCAACCTTCCTCCTGTCGCCCAGCCAGATTCCCAACGCTAATTTCACCGCCGCGCTCTCCGTTGGCAGCGTCAGCAGCAAAGCCGGTATCGCCACCAACGCCGCCTACAGCTTCAGCTTCTTCTCTCTGCCCGGCGACGCCAACCATGATCGCACCGTCAATTTGCTCGACCTCAACGTCCTGGCCACCAACTTCGGCAACAGCGCGGCGACCTTCAGCCAGGGCGATTTCGACTACAACACCACCGTCGGAATGTCTGACTTCAACGTCCTGGCCGCCAATTTCGGAAATGCTGTCGCATCACCCCAATCCGCCCCGGTCCCAACCGCAGCCCCATTGGCCGCCTCGCAAAGTCTGTTTGGGGCGGCTCCGATCGCATCGAATCCACTGCTGGCCGAGGATTTGCTGGATTCTCCCTTATCGGACGCATCGCCGTTTTTTGCACTCTAAGCCGCGATTCCAACGCCCGATAACAATTGTCGCGAATATTTCTTGTCTGGCCGTCCGTATCGGTTTACATTGAATCGCCAAGGAAGAGCGGAGGATATATGCCGGCAAAACGCAGGAGCGGGATCGGCCGGCCCGGGCTACCCCTTCAAACAATCAGCAAGTTGCAACAACCACTCTGGTTCGCCGAACCACTCGAGCCCAGAGTCTTTCTTTCCGCCACCAATTCCATCTCGCTCGACACCAACGCCACCGGTGTTTCCGGAGCGCTTTTGCGATTGGCGCAAACCGCCGCTTCGCCGGTGGTGGGGCAGCCGCAATCCTCCTCCATCGGCTCTTTGCTTTTCGACAAGACCGGCCGCGTCGGCGTGCGAATCACCGCCACCGATGTTGCCGCCCTTAGCGCTCCGCTCGCAAGCCTCGGATTCATCCAAAGTGCATCCGAACCCAATCTTCACTTTGTTGAAGGCTATCTTCCCGTCAGCGCAATCGACTCGATCAATAACCTAACTGCCGACGGCTTGATGGGCGTCCTCCCGATCTACAAGCCCCTGACCAGCGCCGGCTCGGTCGACAGCGAAGGCGACGCAATCCTCGAAGCCGACCGCACCCGCGCCGCCACCGGAAACACCGGCGCGGGCGTAACCGTCGGCGTGCTCAGCGACAGCTACAACAACCTCGGCACCGCCGCCGCCGACGTCACATCCGGTGATTTGCCCAGCAACGTCAACGTATTGCAGGACAACACCGGCGGCGGCACCGACGAAGGCCGCGCGATGCTCCAAATCGTCCACGACATCGCCCCCGGCGCAAACCTCGCGTTCGCCACCGCCGACATCAGCGAAGCCGGCTTTGCGCAGAATATTATCAATCTCGCCAAACCCGTCGCCCAGGGCGGCGCAGGCGCGAACATCATCACCGATGATATTACGTATCTCGACGAACCGTTTTTTCAGGATGGTCCCCTTGCCCAGGCGGTGAACACCGCCGTCACCACCTACAAAGCCGCCTATTTCGTCTCCGCCGGCAACTATGACACGCAGGCGTACGAATCCACCAACGTCAGTTTCTTCAACACGACAATCACCGGCATCTCCGGCTCTCAGCGCTCTTACTACAACTTCAACCCCAGCGGCACGCCCACCGCCAAGCAATCTCTGACGCTCGCCGCCGGCCAGGAAATGGATGTGATCCTCCAATGGGATCAGCCCTTCTTCACCGTCAACGGCGTCACCACAAATTTGAATTTCTATCTGCTGGATCACTCCACCGGCGCGGTCGTTGCATCGGCCACTGACAACACCCTTGCCGAGCAGGAACCGATACAATTCCTGGGTTTTCAGAATACCGGCGCCTCGCCCGCCACCTATGACCTGGTGATCCGCAAAACCACCGGCCCCACTCCCGGCCGCATCAAATACGTGAATTACGGTTCCAACGATTTCGGCGACGTCGTCTTCAACAATTTCGCGACCAACAGCCCAACCGTCGTGCCGCACAGCGCCGCAGTCAACGCGATGTCCGTCGCCGCCGCACCATTTTACGACCAGCGAAATTTCGAATCGTTCGAATCCGAAGGCCCCGCGACAATTCTCTTCGACGCCTCCGGCAATCGCCTCGCCAGCGCCGACGTGCGCGCCAAACCCGACATCACCGCCATCGACGGCGTCAATAATACCGTGCTTGGGAATGACGTAGACGGCGATGGCTCTCCAAATTTCTTCGGCACCTCTGCCGCCGGCCCTCACGCTGCCGCCGTCGCCGCCCTCATCAAGGCCGCCAATCCCACCTGGACGCCCGCGCAAATTTACGCCGATCTCAAAGCCACCGCTGACCCAAACATCGGCGGCTCTCCCGGCAATTCCAATTTTGTCGGCGCCGGCCTAATCGATGCTTACCGCGCTGTCGTCGGCGCTCCTGTCGCCGCGTCCGTTGGATTCAATGATGGATTTGAAACCGGCTTTCTATCTCAAAACTGGCAAACCTACACCAGCGGCTCAGGCCGGTCCGAAGTTTTATCGGGCAATGCCCCCAGCAGTGGTTCCTTCCAGTTGATCGAAGACGGCGATCTCACTTCAGGATTTGTCTTCAGCGTTCCACAACTCAGCGAAGCAATTTTGCACGTCAATCTCGCCTCCGTCGCCAACGCCGCTCTCAGCTTCGATGAAAAATCGTTCGCCAACAGTTTTGAAACCACCCAAATCATGCCCGCCATGTTCATCGGCCACGGCAATTACGACGGCGTCTCCATGAGCGTCGATGGCGCCCATTGGTATCTGGTGCAGCAGCTAACCGCTTCCAGCACCACCACCGCCTATCAAACTTTCACCGCAAACCTCAGCGCCATCGCCGCTGCCAACGGCCTGACGCTAACTTCAGACACCCAGATCAAATTCCAGCATTTCGACCCCGATAGCCTCACCGTCCCCGACGGCGGATTCGCGTTCGACAATGTCCGAATCGCACTCGGCTTAAATCTTTCCGGCCCCGCGATCTATCTCAAACTCGAGGCCGATGGCCAGCATCTCGACATCTGGAACAATTCCACCGGCACCGGCCCGGTCGATCAATCCATCCTGCTTTCCCAGGTGCTGACGATCGCCGTAACCGGCACCGGCCCCAGCGAAAGCCTCACCATCGACTTCACCGCCGGCGATCCGCTCGTCCCCTCCGGAATTACCTACACCGCCGCCGCGGGTGCCAGCCTTCTCGACATCATTGGAGATAATCACGGCGATACCTTCAACGTCACCGACACCGCTGTGAATTTCACGTCGAGCTTCGGCCCCGTCCCCATCGTCTACAACGGAGTCACCGCCATTAACCTGACCGGCGGCACCGGCAACGACATCTTCACCCAGTCCAAT